>CAZMNC010000137.1:0-17862 GCA_964567535.1 uncultured Desulfobacterales bacterium
AATAAAAGGAGAAAAAAATGGAGGATCTTGTAAAAAAGATAAAGGAAAAACGTGCAAATATAGGTATTATAGGACTTGGATATGTAGGATTGCCCCTTGCTATAGAATTTTGTAACGCTGGATTTCAGGTAACAGGATTTGATACTGATAAAGAAAAAATAAATATGCTAAAAAAAGGAGAAAGTTATATTAAACATATAGGTGAAGAAAGATTAAAAAGTATTTCAAGTAAACTCATTCCAACACATGATTTCTCTATATTAGCAGAGATGGATTGTATTATTATATGTGTACCTACTCCTCTTAGTAAATATAGGGATCCAGATATGAAATTTGTTTTTGGTACCAGCAAGATAATTGCTCATTATTTAAGAAAAGGGCAACTTGTAGTTTTAGAATCCACTACTTATCCTGGCACTACAGATGAAGATCTTAAAAATATATTAGAAGAGTCTGGTTTGAAAGCAGGGGTAGATTTTTTTCTTGCTTTTTCTCCCGAAAGAGAAGATCCTGGAAACAAAAAATTTTCTACTTCAAAGATACCCAAGATAGTAGGAGGCCTTACTCCGACATGTTTAAAAATAGCAAAAACATTATATGATCAGATAGTTGCCAAAACTGTACCTGTCTCATCGACAAAAGTGGCAGAAGCTGCGAAACTTTTAGAAAACATATATAGAGCAGTAAATATTGCTCTTGTTAATGAATTAAAAATGCTATTTGATAGAATGGGTATAGATATATGGGAGGTAATAGAAGCAGCAAAAACAAAGCCTTTTGGATTTCAGGCATTTTATCCAGGACCAGGACTTGGAGGGCACTGCATTCCTATTGACCCATTTTATCTTACATGGAAGGCAAAAGAATATGAGCTAAATACAAGATTTATAGAATTGGCAGGAGAAATAAACTCTTATATGCCCTACTATGTTATAGATAGGGCTTTCCAAGTGCTGAATATGGCAAAAAAACCAGTAAAAGGTTCAAATATACTTGTTTTAGGAATAGCATATAAAAAGGATGTTGATGATCAGAGGGAATCTCCAGCTCTAAAGATAATAGATTTGTTGAAAAAATGCGGTGCAAATGTAACCTATAATGATCCTTATATCCCGATATGCAAAGGCTTTCGTAAATATCCATATATGTATATGACTTCTGTTGATATAACAGAAGAGGTGTTAAAAGGCTGTGATCTTGTTATACTTATTACTGATCATTCTATTTATGACTATGCATTTATAGAAAAACATGCAAGTCTTATATTAGATACAAGAAATGCCTTTTATTATCATGGGATAACCAGCAAAAAAATATATAAGGCATGAAAATATGAGTAAAAAATATTTTGAGGAAATCAAAAGATTTATTAACGCGGCTAAAAGCATATCAAAATTGGGACTTGTTACATGTAGTAGTGGAAATCTATCCTGGAAAATAGACAATGATATTATATTGATAACATCAACTGGTTCATGGATGGATAGCTTAGACAATGAACATATTGCCATATATGATATAAAAAATGCCAATTCTATTAATGGCATCAAACCCTCTGTAGAAATAGAATTTCATGCCGGAATTTTAAGAATTAGAAAAGATATAAAAATCGTACTGCATTTTCAATCTCCATACGCCACAGCAGCAGCGTGTATTGAACCTTCATTTGAAAATTTCAATGTCATACCTGAAGTACCTTATTATATTGGAAGTATAAAAAAAGTACCATTTTATCCCCCTGGAAGCAAAGATTTGGCATCTGCCGTTATAGATGCTGCTAAATCGCATAATATGATAATTATGCAAAACCATGGTCTTGTAACTATGGCACATGACATGGATCTTTTATTAAAAAGAGCTCTTTTTTTTGAATTGGCATGTAAGATATTGTTCATAGGAAAAGAAAAAATAAAAGGGCTTTCTGCCAGAGAAATAAAAGATATGGGGATATAGAAGCATGAAAGAAGAAAAAACAATAAAAAAAGATGTAAATCAAAAAAAACTCCAAGTGCTTAGATCATTGCCTAAGACTATTATTGAAAAAATGAGCCAACAGGAAATAAAGGCATTTTTATATGAAGATATATGGCCTGATTCTCTCAAAGATAAACTAAAGGAATATCTTGAAGATATATAATGAAATCTATATTTCATGCACGTCTTATAAATGATCCTTTTTATGATCCTGTGCTGTTTATTAGATTTCTGTATAAAAACAGAGTTATCTTATTTGATTTAGGAGATATCTCATCTCTTCCTGCAAAAGAAATATTAAAAATTAGTCATGTATTTGTGAGTCATACTCATATGGATCATTTTATAGGATTTGATATATTATTAAGGATATTATTGGGAAGGGAAAAAAAGTTATATATATATGGGCCAAAAGATTTTTTAAAAAATATAGAAGGCAAACTTTCTGGTTATACTTGGAATCTTGTATCAGAATATGTTACTGATTTTAGAATCATAGCTACTGAGATTCAGAAAGACAAAATAATAAAAAAAGAATATCCGTGTAACAAAAAATTTATACCTCTTAGGGAAACTTATTCATATTTTAATGAAATTATTATTAAAGAACCTAATTTTTATATAAAAACAGTTATATTAGATCATAAAATACCCTGTCTTGGGTTTTCATTAATAGAAAATTTTCACGTTAATATAAATAAGCAAAAATTAAAGGAATTAGATCTTCCCGTTGGCCCATGGCTTAATAGATTTAAGAATGAAATATATAAGGATAAAAATTCGGACAGGGAGTTCTGTGTCACATGGGAAGAAAAAGGAATGGTAACAAAAAAAGAAAAGATATCTTTTCAAAAATTATTAAAAGAAATTGCTATTATCAGTCCAGGACAAAAAATTACATATATTACTGACATAGTAGGCAATGAACAAAATATAAATAAGGTGGTAGAGTTTGCAAAAAATTCAGATATTTTATTCATAGAGTCAACTTTTTTAGACAAAGACAAGGAACTTGCTATAAAAAAATCTCATTTAACGGCAAAACAGGCGGGAATGATAGCAAGAATGGCTAAAGCAAAAAAAATAGTAGTATTCCATTTTTCTCCGAGATACTATGAGAATCCCGACGAACTTAAAAAAGAGGCAATGGCAGAATTTAATAAGTGATATAAGAACAGTAGCTATTATACTTGCCATAATCTCTACATTAGTCTCTATTAGTACAAACAATCCTATTAATAGAGATGGAATTTTATATATAAAATCGGCACAAGCATTTCTTGACTCCGGAATAGGAGCACTTATTAAGGTATATAAATGGCCTTTTTATCCATTGCTTATAGCTATAACCAGTAAACTATTATACTTATCCTTAGAACATTCTGCCTTTTTATGGAATATCATATTTGCTTCTTTAATAGTAACAGTATACATAAGCATAATAAAAGAACTCTCTTGCTCAAAGTTGGTTCAATTATTTGCTCTAATTGTAATTATAGGACATCCCAGATTACATCACTGGGAAAGATATATAACAAGGGATTTAGGATATTGGGCTTTTCTTATGCTCTCTATTCTTTATATAATTAAGTACTGCTCCAGTAATGGCTGGAGACATGTAATCCTGGGCTGGCTGTGTTTAGATATAGCTACCCTCTTCAGGATAGAGGGTATTATATTTATTATGTTGTATCCTCTTGTTATCTTGTTAAAAGACGAACCTTTTTTAAAAAAAATAAAAAAAATAGCTATACTTTATATAATACGTTTCAGTATCCTATCTGCAGGAGGATTAATATGTTATTTAAAAGGGATAACTATATATAGCTCTACCAGATTAAATGAGATTAGTTCATATATAAGGTATTTTCATCACTCTTTTATTGCAAATTTGTTTAGTAAAGGCAAAACAGTAGGAAATCATATATTAGCTCGCCCAGCAAAAAATTATGGTAGCATATTTGTTCTATTTGGTTTGATAGGTATATTTCTTGACAAATTATTTAAAACTGTATGGCCTCTTCATTTTGCTTTATCTGTATATGGCATTAAGAAAAGAATTACATGTCCAAAAAATAAAACAATAACATTAATATATGTTCTTATAGTCTTAAATTTAGCTATACCTATTATATTCTTATATCGAAATTTCTTTTTATCATGTCGCTTTCTAATGCCTGCAACGCTTTTGTTACTTTTATTTGTTCCCTTTGTTTTAGAATATATATATATAAATAAAAATAAATCTAAACAATCAAATATATATAGAATATTGGAATGGCTTATAATATTTGTATTTATAGGGCTTTTTATAGGCGCCTTTTTACCACCCAAAAATGATAAGGCATATATTCGTAATGCCGGACTTTGGATAAAAAATAATATAAACAATAATTCTCAGATATATTCAGATGTGTATATACCAGAACTTTCATACTATTCTGGTCATCAGATAAAAAAATTTAATTTTGCAGTTAATAAATTTTGCATTTCACAAAATAACAAAAAAAACAATATTATATTAATAACAAACAAAAATATTCTCATCAAAAATGTTAAGCCGTGTTTAAAAATAATAAAAGTATTTCATAATAAAAAAGGCAAAATAATACTTATAATTAAAAAATAATAATTTCTTATATCTTTACAAGATAATACTTTTAATATATATTCTGCTCCGATTTTTTTATGGGTATGGGAGGTAACAGATAAATGAGATATTCAATTATTTTTACTTTCTATATCTTAGTATATTTTTGCTTTATTGGCTCTGTTTTTTCAGAGACTATTATCAGATCCCATTCTGAAGTTCATATAAATGATATAACAGGTCCAGGAAAGAAAAATAGCTATTATGAAGATGGAGTAAGATTTCTTTCAGAACTTACTATATACTCTCAGGGAACATTTATAAATGGATTTGACTATAATTTTTCTACTAAAGGTAGATATACAGATTCCAAAATAATTGATAGAGAGAATGAATCCTTAGAAGAATTTAAACTCTGGTTAGGTTCTGATAATTTCGAAACAACAATTGGGGATTATTTTGTAAATTTTTCTCAATATTCCATGACAAGAACTATAAAAGGGCTTTCTTTAGTTTTTAAACAAAATAGAGATAAGAAGGGGCTCTCATTGGAAGTTATGGGAGGTACATTTGATGATCAATGGGAATATCTCTTTTATGACGCAAAAGGTGAACCAATGGATAGATTTGTAGGAGGTTTTAAATTACAGTATAAAAAAAATGATGATAACAAAATATCTTTAAATTATGCTTATGTATGGGATGATGAAAATGATCATAATCGAGCAGGGGAAAATGCATATAAACAACACTTAGTAAGTGTTAACTGGGCTGCTTTGATAAAAGGATTTCATATATCAGCAGAAACTGCATATTCAGGCTATAGAAGATACATTGGCTCTAATAGAGATTCTGTGGACATGGCTTTTGCGAGCAAATTAAATGTTAGTAAAGACATAGGATATAATACAGATTGGAGAGGTGAATTCGAGTATGTAGATCCTGATTTTCTTTCCTTAGGTGGTTCTTATACTCCGGACAGGATAAGAACATCAAATGAACTAACATTATGGCTTACTAGAAGGTTTTCTATATTCCTACGCCAAGATTATTATAGAAATAACTTAGAGGGAGATTTGACCCGTACTACAAGAGTAAATTCTGGCTCTATAGGAATAAAACTTAGACGTATATTTCATAGAAGAAAACTTAGACTAAGAATTTCTTATAAAATAAGAGATAATGAAGTAAGTGATGGGGGAGGCTATAAAACTCATTGGTTAAGATTATCTGGGTCTGATACAATAAAAGGCATAAGAATTCATGGTGGTTTCCAATACCTATTTGAAAATAGTTACACAACTGAGGATTTGAGACGCTTTAGTTATAATCTATCTCTTAGTAAGAGGTTTAGAAAAGGAATTGTTTATATGAGACCATATATAAGATTATCATACGATGATACAGATATTAGACAAGAAAATACAATTCTTAATTATTCCACAGGAATGAGTTTTTTTGTAGGCAGATATATCCAAGGAAATATTAGTATAGACAGACTTGAAACAAGTGTTTTAGCAGGAATTGACAGTGAAACCACAAGATATAATATAAATCTTAGCTATATGTTAAGAGGTCTTTTAAAAAGTTTTGCAAAAGGTATCAAAGAACCCCGCTTAACAATGGATTTTAGGATAAATGATTATAATTATTCCCAAGGAACACAAAATTATAGAGAAACACTTTTTAAAATAGGACTTGATTGGGGAATATAAGGAGGTTTAATATGAAAAAATTATTCATTATTATATTATTAGGTTATTTTCTTTTACTCCCATTAACTTCAACAGCTCAATGGTGGAGATTTGGCAAACATAAAAATATTCCTGAGATAGTAAGACTTTATCTTGGCAAAATAGATGCCAGGGATATTGATGAACAAATTACAATTACACCCTCAGATATGGAACATGGAGTTCTATATATAAAAGGTAAAGCAAAAGTAAGAGAAGGTATAATTGCTAAGATAAAAATCAGCTTTAATGGAGGAAGGACATGGACAGACGTGAAAGTAAAAGAAGGAAACTTTTTATATAAATTTACACCTAAAATTGGAAATAATTATGATTTTCAAATATATGCCATAGACACGACCGGAAGAAAAAGTGATCCTCACGATTATGAATTTAAAATATATGTCAGACCTGAAATCTCAAAAGATGCTGTGAAACAGACACTTCAAAAAATGCTACAAGCATATATGAGAGAAGATTTAAATGGATTTATGAAATATGTCTCTGATGACTTTGAAGGAGATATATCTGTATTGGAAGATGCATTAGAAAAAGATTTTAGATATTTTGATAATATAAGAATATATATATCTATATCCAGAATAACAAAAAGAGGTAAATATTATGATGTATGTTTCAGATATAATAGGCGAGTTACCAGCACAAAAACTGGTAAAGTATTAAAAGATAATTCTACATCATGTGCTAGTTTTGAGCTCAAAGATAATCAGATAAAACTTGTAAAACTTATGGCACCTCTTATATTTGGTGTATCTGAACCTGCTGATGTAGCAACAGCAGTCAATCAGGAAGCAATTGGAACTAAGGTATTAACTGTAGATCAACAAGGAAATGTAGAAAAAACTAAACAAGAAGAACAAGTACCAACAGGAGAACAAACACAAGTTACTTATGAGTCAGAATGTGTAGATCCATCAAAACAAGAAGGATATGATTTTGATAATCAAAACAAAGTAATAGGATGGGGGGCTCAAGGTATGGATATCCTTTTTCAAGGAAATTCTATTTTATTTTTTGGTTCCGCACCTCATGGAATAATAAAAATGCCCCAGACTGATTTAGATGAAATTAAAAGTTGTCCAACTGCAGGTTATCAAGGAGAAGTATGGAATGTAATGCCAGGAGATATATATTGTGTCTGGACAGACGGCGGTACTTATGTAAAGATGAAAATAACTGCTATAAGTCCAAATGATACTTGTTTTGATTATGCTGTAAGCAAAGATAACACTTTTTAATTTAATTAATAAGTATTTTTAAAAATTGTTATGTCTTTCTATAAGAGGACAGCACTATATATTTGCTTCCTCATAATTATTTTCTTATCTAATTTAGCATATGCTTTAAATTCCCCTTTTATTTCTCCTGAAATAGAAAAGCAATTTATTCAAGATCTATCAAGTCAGCTTCCTGGGATAGGTGATATAAATACCATAAAAGCTATATTAATAACGGCTTATAATAAAGAATATAGCAAAGCTATAAGTACAGCTGTAAGTAGTAAAATAGAAGATAAATTAAAAACTTTATTGGGAGCACTTTCTCCGCTTTTGACAACAGCTAAAGTGGAATATTATGTTATGAATTATTACAAACATAAATTAGATGCAAAAGCCTTTGAACTATTAATGAATGCATATAAAAATATGAGTCCTGCAGATAAGAAAAAACTTTTATATGGAAATGAAAGAATCGCTATGGATACTTTATATGATGAGCTTTTAATTGATTATAAGCCTTCTTTATGGGATTCCCTCTTAAGGAATTATACATCACGTAAAGAGCAATTATGGAAAAATCTTATTCAATTAGTAAGAGATGAAGAGCGTCAGAAGAAGGCTTTTGAGAGATTAAAAAAGAGAGTAAAAAAATTAACATATGCAAGGCTTTATTTTAAATGTATACTTTCCTTTATTGATCCAGAAACAAAGAATTATGAATTAGTAAATGTTATTATAAAGAAAAACAAAAAGACAATAGGACAAAGACATGGTTGGATAATAACCTTGACTCTAAAGAGGCTTAGAGAAGGAGAAGAATATAAGTTTGAATATGTACCTGAAAGAAGAAAATTTTTTAAAAAAGGTTTTATTAAACTGACTTATCAAGATGTTCCTTTAGCTAACATGGCTATGAGAATGTTATATAAAAAAATACGAGTAATTTTAAAACCTACCAAAGAATATAAAAAATATTTAGAAGAAGAAAGAAAAAAACAAAGAGAAAAAGAGCTTCAAGAAGAGAAAAAACAAATCGCGATTGGATCAGATCCATGGCCAGACACAATTGCTTATAAAGACAAAGTAATAAGAGCATATGAAAAGGCACTTCAAAAGCTAAAGCAAGGAAAAATAACTTTTAGAAAGTTTCATGATATTTATTTAAAACTGAGAAGCAAATTTTATCCAAAATATGGAATATGCCCACGTTGGACAAAACAAGAGCTTATTTACTCAACTTATTCAATATATTGTAACTATATGAAAAAATTAGGCAAAAAACCATCTTATGAAGAATGGTTAAAAAAACATAAAGAAATTGTAGAGAAATATAGAAAGATTTGTGAACCAAGAGTACAGCAATGGAACAAATGGAAAAAAGAATTTTATGACAGATTTGCAAAAGATAGTAAAAGGATAGATGAAGAAAAGAAGAAAATTGTTAGAATTTATGATTTGGATTATAAACAGCTTGACAATATACTAAGTAAATTTCTGAGTGATTATATCTCTGTATATAGGCAAAAAAAAAGCATGCTAAACAAACTTTCAATAGAATACAAGAAGGCCTATGGATATGAAAAATTAAAAATAGCAAGAAAAGGCTATAACCTATGTATTGAATTCAACGATTTTATAGAAGATTCATCTGATAAGTTTTGTTATATTGCTGATAAATGGAGACAAAAAGCATATGATGCCTTTGAAACAAGCTTAGGAATTTTATCTAAGGATTATTTAGCTAATTCAATAGAAGAAATGAAAACACTTTTATATAAAAAAATACAAAAAGCTCCAGAATCAAGACTATATGTTTTGTATGAAAACATATATAAAAATCACACTTTTTCTCTTTATAATCCAATCGCTCTTATTGTTAAAAAATCAAAAAATGGCTTAAGTTGTTCATTATGGAAGTGGCGTTATACAAACGAGGAAAATAAATATATAATATATAAAGGTATTTATCCTTCTCAGGTCTATAATTGGTGCAAACAGAATCTTTCAAAAATAAGCAAATTAAGAGAAAATCTTATAAAATTTAATAGACTGATTTCTTTAAAAAATACAATTTTATATTGGGAGAAAAAACATAAAAAATGGGAAATTTACAGTATATCCAATATAATAGAAGAATATATACATTTACTTAATTCTATAACACATATTAAAGCAGCTTTAAAGACAGAAATAATATTTTTACAAAGATATAAATTTTATGCTAAGCATAAATTCCTTTCATATTATAATGCTAAAAGAAGGAATATTATAGTAAAATGTTTTTCTATTCCTATACCAGCCATAATTATGGAAAAACATATTTATACAGCCAGTACCTTTGATAAATTTGTTAAACAGATTCGCACTCAGACTCAAAAGATTGTTTCTCTATATTTAAAAGAGAAAAAATATATCCCTAAGATTAGTGAAGCAGCCTATAAATATTATTCTCTAAAACGAATGTCAAATAACATCGAAGCTAATTGGTTAGGTATCCTTGAAATAGAAAAATATTTTCATTTATTAAATCCAAAAGATAAGCTTCTAAAAGAATTAAAAAAGGACGCTGAAAGTTTGCTATATTCGATATCTAAACAGCTAAATTCAATTTTAAACAAAAAAATAATATTTTTACATAATTTTTTAAATAAAATAAAAAAAGCTCAGAATGAAGCCGCATTAAATCGTTTAGAAACTGAATATGTAAACAATATTTTTCCAGCTTTAAACAAGGATTTTACTTATCCTCTTTATAAAAGAATAAAGAATCTGACAAAAGAAGTTTGGAAAGCTATCTCTAATAAAAGAAAGCAATTTACAAAAAAAGAAAAAGTTTTTGTTGATAACTTACAGATAAAAATAATACAACTAACTAAACAAAAACATATTTTAGAAAAACAAGTCAATAATATTTCACCACAAATAGCAATAAATATGATTGAACAATTTATACTTACAATAAATAATAGTATAAAAAATGCAGAAAATTTTTCTGACACCTGTTCGTCTCCAAAAACAAGAGCTTTAATTAATAAGTTAAGACATCTTAAAGATTGGGCAATTCATATTCTTGAAAACATTAAGAGAAAAGTCAATGCAATTTCTAAAATAAGGAAGCTTTACAATCAATTTGCTTATTATTATAAAACAAAAAATTTAGGTGCACTTATAGAACTTCTTTCTGATAATTGGACTGCCTATGATGGAACCACACTCGATGAAATGGAGGATATACTTGATAATTCCTTTGATATATTTGATTCTATAGAGTATTATATATATAATTTTCGGGTAAAACCAATAGGAAATGGCAAATTTATAGTATCGTACAGAAACGAAATAGTAGGACGGATATTTAGTGAGGGGATTGTACATAGAGAAAAAGGGCAAGTAGTAGAAGAAGTAGGAATAGAAGACGGAAAATTCAAGATTCTCCGCACAATTCAAGGAAGTTTCTGGAAAATAAGTAATAGATAATATATTCGTTTAATTCACAATTCCCTACTAATAAAAAGTCCTACATCCATAAATAAAAAAGAGGGAGATTTTTAGCATATGAACAGTTTTTTTAAAAAACTTTTTATACTCATATTGTGTTTTTCTTTTCTCCAATCTTTTGCTTATGGTGCTGTTAATATAAAAAAACGAAAAGGTTGGTGGCTTCTTAGGAAAGATATTAAAGTCACTTTAGTAAAAAGTGATGAGGAAGGTGTAACAGTAAAATTCAAATTAAAAAATGGCAAGATTATTACAAGTAGACCTTCTGATCTGAAACGAGCTTATGGTGACTGGGCCACATATCTTTTATGGAAAAAACTAAACGAATCTGACAGATTAAAACTTATTAGGAGCTATGGATTTAAGAGTCTTCTGTCTGCCAGAACTTTCAAAAAGAATGCTGAGAAAGACTTTGGATATAAAACATTAACAGATATGATGAAATTTGGAGTAAACCATATATTTTATGTAAAAATGACAAAAGAAATATTAAAAGGGGCAGCATTATCAAGAGTAAAAATACCTCCAGAAGTAGATGAAGCCAGAAAAATAGTTATTACTGGATTGCCCAGATTTGCTTATGGAATAGATATAAGTAAAGAGCCAGGTTTTAAAAAAGCAGAAAAATTAAAAGAGAAGATAAAAGAAGAAATGAAAGCCGTTCAAGAATTAAGTATGATAATGACTAACTTAGAATTAAAAAAAATATTTAAGGTATTTGAGTCGGTGACAAGCTTTACCTTTGAGCAGGTTCTTTCTCTTATAACTGGTGGAATTTATAAAGCAACTCAAGAAATGAGTAATCTTACCGCAGAAATTATAAAACAAATATACAATGGAGTTAGTAACAGCTTAAATACAAATATGACAGCTGATAAATTTATCAAATTCTGTAATAACCTTCAGCAAGCATATTATACACATTTAAAAAAGCTGGCTACAAAATTAAAAAAACATAAAGAAAAATACAAAAATCTTGTTGATCAATTAATGAGAACAGCTAGTAATAAAGCATTAAAAAATAGCGAAGAAGAAGAAAAAAAATTAACAAAAAAAATACAAATATTATCCAAACAAGCAAGCATTAAACATGTTTTTGTTAAAAATCAAAAAAGTAATAAACTTTCTAAAAAGCAGATAGAACAAATGAAAGCGATTTCAGCGGCTCTGCAGGCTAAAATAAATCAATTGTGTACTGTAAAGCGTTTATTTTTATCTTCTGTAACAAAAAAATGGGAAGAGGATAAAAATGTAAAAAAATATAAAATTAATAAAGACTCTATTGATAATTCTATTAAAGCATTCTACATAGAAATAGGATATAATCCTACGGTCTCTTATATAAAAGAAAATATTTTTATAATAAAAAAAGAGATACCAAATATAAAGGCTGTTCAACAATTGGCAAATGAGCTTGCGTATAAAATAAGCTATGAAGTAAATCAACTACCATATAGTTTAAAATCTATTCAGTCTTCCATAATCAAGTGGGAGGCAAAAGGAATACCTATTTCTGTAGATACTTCTTGTGTATTTTCTATGATAAAAAACATGACAAGGAAAAGTTTTTACTTTAAGGAGATATCTGAAAATTTATCTGCTTTATTAAATAATCTTTATAAAACTAAACAAAGTTTACATGTTATGTTGTCAAAGAGAAAAAAATATTTAAAAAAGATTCAGTCACATTGGCAGACTTTAGCAGATAATTATTTATACAGCTATGACGCATTATTGAAGATAGATAATGAATATAACGATTTGCTTAGCAAATTAGGCATATTATCTATGTTTAACAGATCTGGATGGGGATATTGGGAGCATCCATGGTTTACCCCATATTCAAATCAAACTAAAAAAGCTTTTAAAATGGGAGATCTTCAAAATGTTAAGCACATATATACTAAAATTCAACAAGATGTTGAAAAGATAGAAAAAATATATCATAGAGCAGCTGTTGCATATAACTATACAATAGATAGAAGAGAAAAACTTAATCATTTTGTCTATCATTCTCCTGCTGGAGAAATAAATTTGGCCATAAAAAATAAAATATTAAGTGGCCCTGAAATAATAGATGCGTACACTTTAAGAAATAGATTAGGCAGGCCAAAAAGGGCTGAAAATATATATAATGAACTAAAGAATAAAAAAATAAGTGTTTCATCAATAGCAGAATTAGGTTTGATTATAGACATGATAGAGGATTATAATAATAAAGTTCAAGCTAATATAAAATCTATATTTTCTAATTTGAAAAAGATAACAAGTCAAAATACTTATAAAAAACTTGTGTGGGAATCTCCTGACAAATATAATATGCATATAAAAACAGTAAATCTTTTATGGTCTCAAGTAAGCTTAAATTGCAGCCCTTATAATTCTTATAGTATGGACATAGCAAAAAATGTACCAGTATTAAAATATTGGATTTCACCTCTTCAAAGTGCATCTTTTCCGACATTTGATTTAAGAACAAAAGAGACCAGAAAGGTATGTAAAGACGCATCTTTATTTTATAAAAAATGGATAAAAATGCTTTCAAAAGTAGAAAAACAAAGGAAAAGACTTGCTTATACACCAGCAATTATCCCAACTGATAGAATAAAAATCAACGGGAGACTATTCACAGGTCCTTATGCAAATGTAGTTCTTAATAAACAACAATTAACAAATGGAAAAATAATTATATCAGGAATAGTAATAAGTGGATATCCTGTTGATACTGTTGAAATAAGCGGTGATATACATGGAATAGCAACTATAAAAGGTAATTCAATTAAGAAAAATAATAGTATAACAAAATGGGAATTCAGTTTCATACCTAAGCGCAACACATATAGATTAACAATTATGCCTAAAAGGCAGTATATGGAACTACATAGCTCACAAGGACCAGATATATCTATTACAATAATTAATACTGGTAACTATATTAATGAAGAAACAAAAATAGTCAGACATATGTACTCTGATTTTGCAAATCAATATATGGCTAAAAATATATCTTCCCTTATGCAATATATTTCTCAAGATTGGTCAGCATATGATGGCACGAATATAGACGATTTAGAAGAAATATTAGAAAACTCTTTTGATATATTTGACAGAATAGAATATAAAATTTCAAATTTAAAAATAAAATCTATAGGAAAAAATCACTTTAGAGTATCTTATGATAATAAGATAACAGGATATATATATTCTGAACGTATTACTCATAAAGAAGGAGGACATGTAGTTGAAGAAGTAGTAATAAAAGATGGAAAACCTATGATAATAAAAACTATAAGTGGGCATTTTTGGAGAGTTTCAAGATAATATCTAAATATACTCTATATACTTATTAATATTAGTATAAATAAAGAAAATCAATAAACCAATTTTTGAGATTTATCTAACCAGACCATATCTTAAGTGAAGTATACTTCTATAACTTTAGGATTTTTGTGGATGGGTCTTACATTTAGTTGACAATAAAAATTCCATTTGATAAAACCTGCTCGAAAATAAAAAAAGAGGGGTGATATCATGGAAGCATTGACTCCATTTTACGAAGTAAATGAGGCATTAGTTGCAATGGGTGCTGAAAAGCTAAATTTATGTATGCAATGTGGAATGTGTGCTGGTTCATGCCCATGGCGTATTGTAAATGGGCCCTTTAACATTAGAAGACTTATAAGATCTGCACAATTGGGGGTAGAAGGTAGTTATGAATCAGATGATATCTTGTATGGTTGTACTACATGTAATAAATGTGTTCTTAAATGTCCAAGGGGAGTAACTATTATTGATATAGTGCGGGCAATCAGATCAATGGTAGCAGAAACAGGCGCTATACCAGGTGTTCTGAAAACAGCAATTGGAAGTGTACATAGCAATGGCAATCCATGGTCTGAACCCAGAGAAAAGAGAATACTATGGGCAGATGGGCTAGAAGTGCCAAAGTTTGATGATAAAACAGAATATCTCCTTTTTATATGCTGTACGTCCTGCTATGACAAAAGAAGTCAAAGGATTGCAAAGGCAATAGTTAATATTCTTAAAAAATTGGGTATAAGTTTTGGTATTATTGGTGAAGAAGAAAGTTGTTGTTCCGAATCTATTAGAAAAATAGGAGATGAAGACCTCTTCAATAATACAGCTCAAAAGAATATAGAACTTTTTAATAAAAATGGTGTAAAAAAGATAATAACTACATCACCTCATTGTTATTATACATTTACCAAAGAGTATCCTGAATTAGGAGCAGAATTTGAGGCAATACATTACACAAAGTTTTTATGTGATCTCTTAAATAACGGAGAACTAAAAATAAAAAAGATAATAAATAAAAAAATAACTTATCATGATCCTTGTTATCTTGGTAGACATAGTGACATATATGATGAACCCAGAAAATTAATACAAGCTGTTACAGATGGAAACTTAGTGGAAATGGAAAGAATAAAGAAGGATAGCCTATGTTGTGGTGGTGGAGGAGGCAGAATATGGATGGAAACAAAACCAGAATATAGATTCTCTGATGTTAGAATCATCGAAGCCTGTGATACAGGCGCAGAAGTTCTCGCTACAGCATGTCCGTATTGTATAACTATGCTTGAAGACAGTAGAAAAACAAAAAATAAAGAAGATATAATAGAAGTAAAAGATATATCAGAGTTGATAGAAGAGGCTATTTAGTGTATTAATTAGCCCATGTTGGCATATCTGGATTGTTTTTCTGGAATAAGCGGGGATATGTTTTTAGCCTCTTTGATAGGGGCAGGTTTGCCTGTTTCTTACCTAAAAGCTACAATATCAAAACTTGGTATAAAAGATTTAGATATAAATATTACAAGAGATAAAAGACATGGTATTTCAGGTATTAGAATAGAAATAGATTTCAAAAGCCAACGACAACAAAGCCGATCTTTTTCTTCTATAAAAAATTTTTTGCTTAATAGTAAGCTTGAATCAGATATAAAAAATAAGTCACTGGATATATTTAATATAATAGCAACAGCAGAGGCAGAGGTGCATAACTGTAAAAAAGAGGATATTCATTTTCATGAAATAGGTGGGCTTGATTCTATAATAGACATTGTGGGTACAGTATCAGGGATGATATACTTTGATATCGAATATCTGGTGGTTTCTACTTTACCATTAGGGAAAGGGAACATAAAAACATCCCATGGAATTATTCCTATACCATCTCCTGCAACATTAAATATACTTAAGGGAATACCAACGTATGGAACCGAAATAGAAGCGGAACTGGTAACTCCTACTGGCGCAGCACTTGTTAGATATTTTGCAAATGCATTTGGTGAAATTCCTCCAATGATAATAAAAAATATTGGATATGGAATAGGTACCCGAGACCTTTCAGAAAAACCAAATATTGCAAGACTTATTTTAGGAGAACCTTACAAAAACAAAAACTTAGATACCGTAGTTTTAATAGAAACTAATATAGATGACTATAATCCAGAATACCTTGGATATATAATGGATATGCTATTTCAAAATGGTGCTCTTGATGTTGCATTTGTACCTATCTATATGAAGAAAAATAGACCTGGAATATGTATAAAGATAATATGTAACCCAATAGATACAGAAAATTTGATGAATATCTTATTTAAAGAGACTTCAACACTGGGTATTAGATACAATTTTCTACTAAGAAAAAGATTAAAAAGAGAAATCATCTACATAGATACACCTTGGGGAAAGATAAAAGCTAAAAAGATTTATCAGATTGATGGATCTGCATATATTAAACCTGAATACGAAGAATGCTTAAAAATTGCAAAAAAATATGATATACCCATCCGACATGTCTATGAATATATAGCAAAGGATAATGTATGAAATTATTAATCATACAGCCTACTCATTATTACTCTCCTGAGGACAGAAGACTGCATAAGACAAAAAAAAGAGCACTTATGCCTCTTAGTCTCCCATATTTGGCAGCCCTAACCCCAAAGGAATGGAAAGTAACATTAATAGATGAACAATTGGAAGATATTAACTTTAATGCCAATGTAGATGCTGTAGCAATAAGTACATGGACTATAAACTCTATCAGGGCATATGAAATAGCAGATAGATTTAAAGAAAGGGGAATCCCTGTTCTTATGGGAGGACCTCATATATATTTTCATATAGAAGAAGCTTTAGAACATTGTGATGCTGTATGTGTTGGAGAAGGGGAATTTGTATGGAAAAAAATGCTGGATGATTGTGCTGCTGGTCGTTTAAAAAAAATATATAAAGCTGATAAATTTCACGATATGAAAGGACTACCTTTTCCAAGGTATGATCTTGTAAGAAATAAAATAAAATATGGTATTGTAAAAACATATTCCGTTCAAGCTTCAAGAGGATGCCCCTTTAGATGTGAATTTTGTTCAGAAAGATTTTATTTGGGAACAAGTTATAGATATAGACCTGTAGAAGAAATAGTCGAGGAAATAAAAAAAATAGGAGCAAAGTATATATTCTTTGCTGATAGTAATTTTGCAGGAAAAGTATCTCATACAATGGAGCTTATGGAAGCATTAATACCTCTAAAAATAAGATGGTCAACATTATGGTCTGCATATTTATGTAAGAATAAAGAGGTAATGGATCTTGCAAAAAAAAGCGGGCTTTTACACGTTAATATTGGTATGGAAAGTATTGATATGGAGACATTAAAAGGTATGAACAAATTAGCAAACAAGGTAAAAGAGTATAGAGAAATACTTAAAAATCTTAAAAAAAGAGGAATTAGTTATTCCTTAAATTTTATATTTGGATGGGATACTGAGAAGCCAGATATATTTAATGCTAC
>CAZMNC010000138.1:0-11025 GCA_964567535.1 uncultured Desulfobacterales bacterium
GGATCAAGATAAGAAAAAATTGCCTTTTTTTCGTTCTTTTTTGCATAGTTATAAATAATCATGTAGGTGTATACAGACATAGTCTTTTTACCGCCAGTGAAATTAAGATGAAGAGAAGAGATATTGTTTTTCTTTTCTAAAAAATTGTTTAATATATTCTTTATATTTTTAGGATCATTTTCTTTATCTTTCAAATCGATTAACTCTACTTTAATTTCCCGTCTTTTATGTTTAAATTTTCCTTTTAGTATTTGGGCAAATCTTTTTGTTTCTTCTGAATGCACTAACACAATCAAATCTGGCAAGGGCAGTTCGTTTTTGTCCTGACGCTCGCTCTTTAGCAAGTAATCTCCTACTGTATAGTCAGGTAATGGATTACTACCAACTAAAAGAAATAAAATATTCATATTACTTTACTTTTTATTAAGAAATTTAAAATATACTTAAATATATATTTTGAATCAAAAATTATCAATTTTTATTTTGTTTTTCAAATTTCTTTATTTTATCCAGCTCTCGTTGAAGGTCCTCTATGGTAAATGGCTTGATAAGTCTCCCTTTAAATCCATATTTGGTATATTGAGCAAGTATAGGATCATCAGAGTATCCACTCATTACGATCACTTTTGCTTTGGGATCAATCATCAATATTTCTTTAATAGCCTCTTTACCACCCATTTCACCTGGTATGGTTAAATCCATGATTACTACATCAAAAGGTTTACCCTTTTCTTTTGCTAATCTATATTTTTCTATGGTTTCCTTGCCATTAGTTGCAAGATCTACTTGATATCCACACAATTTCAGCATATCACCCAGTATATGTCTAATTGATTCCTCATCATCCATAATTAATGCTCGTTTTAATTGTCCATTATTATCGAGTTGTTTAGGCACTTCGATCCTTTTTGGTTTAGATGAAGCTTCACCTGATGCTGGTAGATAAATATGAAAGATTGTTCCAGCTCCCAGTTTAGAATCAACTGTTATATAACCCTTATGTTTTTCAATAATACCATAAACTATGGATAATCCCAGGCCACTCCCTGTTTGTTTAGTACTAAAATATGGATCAAATATCTTGTCTAAATGTTTTTCTGGTATGCCAATTCCCTCATCTCTAATGGTTATCTTTACAAAATCTCCCTTTAATGGAATATTAGATTTTTTTTTATTAAATTGTATATTTTCAAGCTTAATATAGAGATTTCCTCCATTAGGCATAGCCTGCATAGCATTTATAATCAGATTAGAGATAACTTGACTTATTTGTCCTTTATCTACATTGACATTCCATAATTTTTCCTGAATATCAAAATGAGCTTTTATTCGACTCCCACTCAAGTGAAATTTAGTTACTTCCTGAATAACGGATTTTATATCTACACTTTCTAATATGGGTTCGCCTCCCTTTGAAAATGCCAAAAGCTGTTTTGTAAGTGCTATCGCCCTTCTTAATTCCTTATGAGCCATTTCTAAATAAGGATAAACAGCATGATCAGGGGAAGATTTAAACTTTGCAAGTTCAATGCTACCAAATATTCCACCCAACAGATTATTAAAATCATGAGCAATACCACCAGCTAATATACCAAGAGATTCCAGCTTCTCTAATCTTGCCATTTGCCTCTCTGCTCTTTTTTGTTCTGTAATATCTTTTACAATTGCAATCCTGCTAAAGTTTCCTTCTTCATCAGTTAATATACAAGACAATATTTCGAATATTTTTCCATCTGATGTGTTTATTTCATAAGGGAAGTGTCTTTCTATCTCCTCTGTATTGTTAAAGCTACATCCAGGACAAGGAGAATTTAGGTTAAATATAGCTTTATGACATGTCTTTCCTGTTAGATCTCCAAACCATCTTTTCATAGTTTGATTCATATACAGGATTTTGTAGCTCTTATCAGTAAGAAAAAATCCTATTTGAGACCTATCTAATCCCCTATAAACATCCTGTAATTGTTTTTCTTGGGATCTTATTTTTTTCATATCCCGTTTAACAATATTTCCTGTCCATAATATACCAAGACATCCTATAATCCATATTATAAAATATGCACCAGCATGCATAAGACTATGCTTAAACTCGAGCATGGCATATCTTTTTACTGGAACTTGCACAGAAACAGCGCCTCGTACATCCCCTATCTTGCCATCGTGGCATTTAAGACAGGACCTTTCAATCACCAAAGGTTTTGTAAAACATAGGTATTTTTTTCCCTCCTGTTTCAAGATAGTCGTGTACGACTTAGCACCATTTTTAAATGCCTTTAAGGCCTCTACTTCCCATTTATTCGGTCTATTATTAGGATTTATAGGATTAAATGAAACTATACGTTCCTTGATGTTATATTGTCTTTGTAAAGGATTAGATAGTAAACGAATTATATATGCTGGACAAATAAGAGTTAATTTTTTGCCTGAAGGTGTAACAATATCCCTTTCTGGTACCTTTAAATAAGGATTGGGTTGAGTGGTTTTACTTATAGGAGCATAAACCCCTCCCAATCCAGAAATCCATTTACGATAAATGATATCTCTTTCCAAGATAGCTTGAGCTTCAATAGCTGCTGATTTAGTAATATGTATCTTGTCATGATAAATCCCTATAGAAAATAATATTATTAATACAACAGTCCAACCTATTACTGTTAAAATCTTTAAAAATAAAATTTTATTAGACTCAATAAACATACTTACAATTATCATAATAGATTTTTTCATAAGTGTTTGTCAACTAAAAATAAAATAAATAAATGTATAATATATAAGCATATCATGCGTTTACCAACGTATGATGGAAACAGAAATTGGTATTGAATGTAAGATTTAGAGGATATTTATATTCGTAAATTTTATCTTTTAGGAAAATACTTTTATCTATTTTTAGACTATTTTGAAATATTATATTAAATTATAATTTATGTTTTGTCTTTCTGGATAGTAAATAATAGCGACTATAAGACTTATAACCTTTCTTATACAAAAGAAAAATTTTCCTTTTTTCATATTTGAATAATATCTTCGAATGATTTTCTCTTTTTAAAATAGAAAAATATTAAATATTAGTTGTATAAGTTATTAAAATACAAAGATTTTTTAATTTTTATCTATTGGTATAAAATTTGCTGGATATATATAAAAAAAATAAAGGAGGAGGATTAAAATGAGATTAAAAACAGTTGGTATCACAGTTTTTTGTGCAACATGGATACTATTGTTTAGCGGTTTTTGTAATGCATCACATTTACATTTAAGCAAGAAGACCGTTATCTGGGTCCAGAAAGAACTAAAACTTTTGGGATATTATAAAGGAAAAATTAATGGAATATTAGATAAAAAAACTGAGAAGGCTGTTAAATTGTTCCAAAAAGATCATGGACTAAAAGTCGATGGTATTCCCGGAAGAAAAACAAGAAAAGCCCTTAAAAAAACCATTACAAAAAGAAAAGAACAAAGAAAATATATAAAAACAAAAAGCTCTATTAAGCTGCAAAAATATAAAAAAAAGAAATAAAAGATTGCTTAAATTGCTTAAAACCGGGAATGCCTTTTATTAGGCATTCCCAATTATACTATTTTAAATGTCTGTAAAGAGTAGCCAAACTAATACCCAACATTTTAGCGGTGGCTAATTTATTTCCTTTAGTAAAAGCTAATGTTTTTCTAATCACGATTTCCTCTATTTGTTTCATTTTTAATCCTAAGGGGATAGTAAAGGTATGAAAAGAGCTATTAACAGTATTAAATTTAGGTGGTAAATCCTGTACTTGTATATAATGAGATTTACTGATAATAACCGCTCTCTCTATAACATTTTTTAATTCTCTAACATTTCCTGGCCAAGAATAAGATAAAAATATTGTTTCCACTTCATGAGAGAAACCTTTTATATCCTTTCCATTTTCTTTACAAAAAGATTCCAGAAAATTATGAGCTAATATTAATATATCTTCATAACGTTCTCTAAGAGGAGGAACTTCTATTGAGAATACATTTAATCGATAATAAAGATCTGCTCTAAATCTTCCAATCTTAACTTCTTCTTCCAAGTTTTTATTTGTTGCTGCAATTACCCTAACATCAACTTTTATGGTATTTTCCCCGCCAACATTTTCAAACTCTCCTGTTTCTAATACTCTAAGCAATTTTATTTGCATAGGGGAAGGCATTTCAGAAACCTCATCTAAAAAAATTGTGCCTCCATGAGCTAATTCAAATCTTCCCTTATGCTTAAATAATGCGCCAGTAAATGCACCTTTTTCATGTCCAAATAATTCTGATTCAAGAAGATATTCAGGTAATGCTCCACAATTTATTTTTATAAATGGTTTTCCAACTCTCAGACTTAAGCTATATATGCTCTCAGCTATTAATTCTTTACCTGTCCCGCTTTCTCCTGTTATAAGAACAGTGCTTTTAGTTGGTGCTACTTGAACAATTTGTTCCTTTACCCTTTGCATACCAGGACTAATCCCTATCAAATTCATGAATTTATTTTCATGTAGCATATTTAAGCAAATATTTTTTTTGACAATCTTTTTGCTCTTAAGAGCTTGAATGAGAGCTTTTTTGATTTCCAGAGGTTTTAATGGGGACACCAAAAAATCACAAGCTCCATTTTTTATAGCTTCAATAGCATCTCTGATATCTGGTTGTCTGGAGATTACTATAATAGGCAAAAAATCCTTTTTAAGGATATCTCTTATAAAATCAAGGGAATTATTACGTAATAGTTTATGTCCCACAATAACCGCATCACAATCTTTATAACTTAAAATTTCTTTTGCTTTTTTATAACTTTTTGCTGAAAAAATAATATATTCCTTGGGAGATAAACATTTTAGTAAAGACATATATGTTTCTTCATCCAAACAAACCAGTAATAGCTTGATCATCAATATAGCCTCCGCTTATCAAAGATAAAAAAGAGATATAGAAATGTCAATTTTCCAAAAGTTTTGGAAATATTGTATGAAAATAGGTCTCAAAAAAAAGATCTATCTCGCTGTCCATTATATTTTCTGGAAAGGAAGCTAATATCTGTTTTAAATTATATATTTTATCTTTTATAGATAATCTTTTTTTTAATTTTATCTTATCCATATCTATAAGAAATAATCGAGAGCCTCTTATCATTACATTAGTAAGCTTTAAGTCTCCATAAACAATATTTTTATCATGCACATAACCTACAAGATAGCCGATCTTTTTTAGAAGTTTTTCTCTTTCAGATGATCCAGGAGAAAATTTTCTCAATACTTCTTTTAATACTTGATTTCCTAAATCTTCCATTATGATAAAGCCTTTTTTATCCTTAGATTGAAGCCATGCATATACTTCTGGAACAGGAATTCTTAGTGCTTTTAATTTATGACTGTTCCTCCAAGATATAGCATCTGGCCTAAATATCCACCAAGGACCTGGCATTGTAAATTCTTTAACCACATATGTTTTCTTATTTTTTATCACCCTTGAAAGTCGTCTTTTACGATCTATTTTCAATATATTTACACCTTTCTCTATATTATAGATATGTTGATCTATAAGTTCTTCAGCAATATATAAAGAAAATAAATCTATAATTTCCCATTTCCCTGATTTTGTTAGATATTTTTTTATATTTTTATTGTATTGTGTGAAATTATATTCCATTTATAATAAATTTTTCTGGATTTAAAAAAAATAAAGGAAAGACACTATCTTTCATAACATATATAGAATCAGGCTCTAAAGACACACTTATATTAGATACATTTATCCACCATAAAAATCTTTTTATACTTTTTATATTGTTCAAAAATTCTATATTCTTATCATATTTAGATAATGATATATAATTTAAGTTATTAATATTACTTATATAAATTGGAATATATTTAATTATACAATATTTATCTTGATCCTCAAGGTAAGCAAAACAAGCTGCAACAGGGATACCAAAAAGGCTAAGAAAATATGAATTAGTCCAACATCGTATGGCCATTTCATGGCTAAGTTCTTTTAAAATATAACACTTAGCTGGTTTTTTTATTGCTAAATCAGTTCTTATAGTAATTTTACCTTTATCTAAATAAAATTTCTTACATAAGCTGCTATTTTTAAAAAGTTTTTCTCTTCTTTTTCTACATCTACTTTTAATATAATCTACTCTTAATTTAACCATCCTTTCCCATTTATCTTTTATTTTATGTTGGGCAAATCCACTTTCATAAAGAAAATTTTCTATATATTCCCAATCAAAAGGCCAAATAATCGTTATAAGCCATGCAAATATTTTAAATATCCTCTTTAAGCTATTTCTTTTACATATCTTTATTCCATATAGGTCTACTAAATAAAAGGAAAATCCATCTTTTTTTTCTTTGACCAATATGTTCCCTGCGTGTAAGTCTGGATGATCCACCCCTTTTTCAACAAGAATGCGCAAAAAACTTTTAATATGTGTCAATATATTGTTGATATCTTTTTTAGAATTATAATATCTTTGTAATAGGTCTTTCAGTACTATACTATTATTTATTCCTTTACTAATAAAAAAGCTTTCTATCCCCCTTTTTCCCCATCCAATTACTGGAATAGTGGGAATATCTAATCTATTTAAAAGAAGACCAGAATTAAATTCACTTTTAGCTTTAGGAAAAATAAAAGATTTCACTATATGCCTTATCTCATTAGGATGATCATGCTTAATATAAAAAGCATTTTTACCAATACAAATTCTATAGATTGTTCTATTATTATTTTCCTTAACTAATACAGCATTATCCAGCCAGTTGCTATGTATCATATAATAACGAATCTCAGGATCAGATATATGCCATTTTATCTTATGCATCGTGGGTAATATTATGATATAATAAAAAATCTATAGTTAACTTGTACTTAAAGTTTACTGTAAAAAGTATTTATGATATGTGATATTTATTTCTATAAAAGAATTTCGTTTTTTCAATAAGTTATCTATGTTTTAAACATTTAAACATTATGTAATTACTACTATTAAATAAATATATATAAAGTAGTAATTAATGTGAATATTAAAATGTCAAATTTATAAATTAATAAGGAGAAACACCATGGAATTCAAAATAAGTAGATCAGATTTTTTAGATTGTATGTCAAGAGCACAAAATATTGTAGAAAAAAGAAGTAATATGCCAATATTATCTACGGTACTAATATCAGTTCAAAAGGATGGTTTATCTATCTCAGCTACTGATTTGGAACTGTCATTCCAAGAAAAAATTCCTGCTGATGTAATTTCTGAGGGAAGTGCAGCTGTTCCTGGACGCAAACTTTTTGAAATAATAAGAGAAAGTAAGGGAAAAGAATTTCATATAAAAGAAGAAGAAAACCAACGTATTTTTATATCTGATGGTAGTGCACAGTTTAAACTTGCCTTTTTACCTGCTGATGAATTTCCTATATTAGCTGAACCGGAAGATGTTAAATATACCACTATTGAAGGACATGATATAAAAGATATGATTAAAAAGACTATATATGCAGTAACCAGTGAAGATGCAGGTTTTAAATTATCTGGTATTTTTATGGAAAAAAAAGAAAAAGATGGAGATATCTTTTTAAGATTTGTTGCCACTGATGGACATAGATTATCAATGATTGATAAAAAAGTTGTTGGGATAGAATCTCTTGATATGGCTGAGGGAATATTAGTGCCAAAGAAAGGGGTGATAGAAATAAATAAATTTGCTCTTGAAGGTGGACCTATGGATATTGGGATTAAAGATAAAAATTTTGTATTAAAAAAAGATCAGAGAATCCTAATAATAAGACTGTTAGATATAAAATTCCCCAATTATGAAAATGTTATTCCTGATACATGCGACCATTTGATATTAATTGATAAAATAAGATTTATAGATTCATTAAGAAAAATGATGATATTAAGTACTGATAGATATAGGGCGGTGAAATTTATAATAAAACCAGAAACTATGGATCTTATTTCAAGTAACGTAGAAATAGGCGAGGCTTATGAGGCCATAGAAATAAAATATAAAGGTAAAGGAATAGAAAAAGAAATGGAGATCGCATTTAATCCAAAATTTTTTGTTGATGCTATACAACCTATGGAGAGTCAAAGTATAAATTTGGGCTTTATAGATAAAAATAATCCATGCATAATAACAGGAGAAGATGACCCTGGTTTCTTAGCTTTAATAATGCCTATGAGGTTGTAATTATGGAAGAAATAAAAACATATGATGCTACAAACATAAAAGTACTTGAAGGTCTTGAAGGAGTTCGAAAAAGACCTGCTATGTATATTGGTAATACTGGCATAGAAGGATTACATCATTTAGTTTGGGAAGTAGTAGATAATAGTATAGATGAATCAATGGCAGGATACTGCGATAGTATTATTATCCACATTCTTACTGATAATAGCATAATTGTTCAAGATAATGGTAGAGGTATCCCTGTAGATATACATGAAATAGAAGGCAGGCCTGCTTTGGAAGTTGTAATGACTAAACTACATGCGGGAGGGAAATTTGATAATAATGTGTATAAAGTCTCAGGAGGACTGCATGGTGTTGGTGTCTCTGTAGTTAATGCACTTTCTGAGTTTTTAGAGGTGGAAGTATATAGAGAAGGTAATATCTATTATCAAAGATATGAAAGAGGCACTCCAAAGACACCATTAATAGTTAAAGGTAAAACTGATAAAACTGGTACAAAAATTAGATTTCTTCCTGATAAGGATATATTTGAAAATGTGACATTTGATTTTGATATAATTTCTAAAAGAATGAGAGAGTTAGCTTTTCTTACAAGTGGTGTATACATAAAAGTATTGGATGAACGAACCGGCAAAAAAAAGGAGTTTTTGTATGAAGGAGGTATTGTATCTTTTGTAGAATATTTGAACAAAAATAAAGAGGTACTTCATCAACCCATATATATATCAGGTAACAGAAACAATATTATAGTAGAAGTTGCTCTTCAATATAACGATTCTTATAAAGAAACCGTTTTTACCTATGCAAATAATATAAATACCACAGAAGGTGGAACACATTTAATTGGTTTCAGATCAGCCCTGACAAGAAGTATAAATTATTATTTTCAAAGCTCTAAGATGGTAAAAAATGTAAAATACAGACTTACTGGTGATGATGTTAGAGAAGGTCTTACCGCAGTGATAAGTGTTAAATTGCCAAATCCTCAATTTGAAGGCCAGACAAAAACAAAGCTTGGTAATACAGAAGTAAAAGGTATTGTAGAAAATATGGTTAATGAAGAGCTTAGCAGTTTTTTTGAGGAAAATCCCCAAGTTATAAAATCAATACTTGAAAAGGTAATAGATGCTGCAAGAGCAAGAGAAGCGGCAAAAAAGGCTAAAGAATTAGCTCGTAGAAAAGGGGTGCTTTCAGAGCATTCTTTGCCAGGAAAGCTTGCTGATTGTCAAGAAAAAGACCCAAGCAAAAGTGAAATCTTTATTGTTGAAGGAGATTCTGCTGGTGGTTCAGCTAAACAGGCAAGGGACAGGAGGATTCAGGCTGTTCTTCCTTTGAGAGGTAAAATTCTTAATGTTGAGAAAGCTCGCTTTGATAAACTTTTATCAAGTGAAGAAATTCGTACCATGATATCAGCATTAGGTACTGGTATCGGAGATAAAGATTATAATATAGATAAACTGAGGTATCATAAAGTAATTATTATGACTGATGCTGATGTAGACGGTTCTCATATAAGAACACTGCTTTTAACATTTTTCTTCAGATATATGCCTGAACTCATAGAAAAAGGTTATTTATACGTAGCTCAACCTCCTCTTTATAGAATTCTTGATAGAAAGAAAGAGATCTTTATCAAAGATGAAGATGAATTTAATGATTTTATAATAAATAGAATAATAGGATCTGAAAAGATTATTCTTTCGAATGGAAGAATTATCCAAGCAGATGAATTAAAGAATTTTGTAAAAATGCTTATCAAATTTTATGGTTATTTAAATAAACTTTCTAAAAATGGTTATAATAAAAAGTTTATTTTAGAGCTTATTTCTTTAGATTTTGATAATCTTGATAATATTACTAACAAAGAATTCTTAGATAGACTGATAGCTGGATTAAATAGTGTAGATTTTGAGTTAGTTGATTTGGAATTTGATGAAGAGCAAGATTATTGGAAGATGTCCATATTAGAAAAAAAGGATGAAGGTTCTATGATTGAGATTGATAGTGATTTTTTCTCTTATCCTGAATTAAGGAGTCTTTTTTATATATTTAAAAATATAAGCTCTATAATAAAAGAAAAATCTTTTAAGTTAATAGGAAATAATGGGAATTATTCATTAAATGATCCAGAAGATCTTTTAAAAGAACTTATGGATAGAGGCAAAAAGGGATTAGAGATTCAGAGATATAAGGGGCTTGGAGAGATGAATCCTGAACAGCTTTGGTCAACCACAATGGATCCTAAAACAAGGAGGCTGTTACAAGTTAAAATAGAGGATATGGTGGAGGCAGATGGTATTTTTACCATCTTAATGGGAGATAAGGTTGAAGCAAGAAGAGAGTTTATTCAAAACAATGCTCTTGAAGTTGATGAGCTTGATATATAAATAATGAGCATACCCAAGGAGCCTGACAATGTAAAATTGATATGTAGTATTTTTTCTCCTGATAGATCCCTTATTTTAAAAGTTATAGAAGAAGATTTACAAGACAGATTTAGTGTTGTAGATTGGATAAGCCCTGAACTTATGTTTGATAAAAGCAGATACTATGAGAAAGAAATGGGCTGGCCATTGTATAGAAGATTTGTTTCTTTTCAAAAGCTTATAAGACCTGATTCTATTGTTTCTGTAAAATTACATACTAATAGGATTGAGTCTAAGTATTCTATTAAAGGCAGTAGAATGGTAAACATAGATCCGGGTTATATATGTTTGGAAAGATTTGTTCTTGTAACAGGAAAAAATTATACCCATCGAATATATTTATCTCATGGTATATATGCAGACCTTACTCTTATATATAAAAAGAA
>CAZMNC010000139.1:0-3438 GCA_964567535.1 uncultured Desulfobacterales bacterium
AAGTTCTCCTCTTGAAGAAGGTTTAAGATTGTAAGCTATATCTACTACATCATTATCATAAAAGTACAAGCCTGTTACGGCATAATTTGATTTTGGTTTTTTAGGCTTTTCTTCAATACTCAAAACATTTCCACTTTCATCAAATTCTACAACTCCGTATCTCTCAGGATCATTTACAGGATATGCAAATACAGTTCCGCCTTCATATCTATCCGCAGCATTTCTTAAAAGCCTACTAAAACCTCTTCCATAAAATATATTATCTCCCAGTATAAGACATACATTATTTTTGCCTATAAATTTCCTACCTATTATAAAAGCCTGAGCAAGCCCTTCTGGATTAGGTTGTTCCGCATAGCTAAAGTTTAAACCAAATTTGGACCCATCTCCAAGAAGATACTGGAACTTTGGTAAGGCCTCTGGAGTAGATATTATAAGTATATCCTGAATTCCTGCAAGCATAAGAACAGAGATAGGATAGTATATCATAGGTTTATCATATACAGGTAAAAGCTGTTTATTCACTACAATAGTAGCAGGAAAAAGTCTTGTACCTAATCCCCCCGCAAGGACTATTCCTTTCCAATTTTGCATTCTATATCTCTAATCCATAATGTATTTTTATCCATTTCCTGTATTCACCACTTAAAATATTATTAACCCATTTTTCATTATTTAAATACCATATTATTGTTTTTTTTAGACCTGTTTCCAAACTTTCTTTTGGTCTCCAACCAAGTTCTCTCTCTATTTTAGAGCAATCAATAGCATAACGTCTATCATGGCCTGGTCTATCTTTTACAAATTTTATTAGAGACTCATGCGGAATATATAATGATTCAGGATTCATTTCATCGAGTAATCTACATATGGTTTTTACTAATTCGAGATTTGTTCTTTCACACTTACCACCAATATTATATACTTCTCCTATATTCCCTTTATCCATAACTAAAAGAATGGCTTTGCAGTGATCTTCAACATATAACCAGTCTCTTATATTAAGACCGTCTCCATATATAGGAAGTGGTTTGCCATGAATAGCATTTAATATTATTAATGGTATAAGTTTCT
This sequence comes from uncultured Desulfobacterales bacterium, assembly GCA_964567535.1. GTDB lineage: Bacteria > Desulfobacterota > DSM-4660 > Desulfatiglandales > JALVZP01 > CAZMNC01. The sequence continues at coordinate 1,075 of CAZMNC010000139.1, forward strand.
CTGGAAATTGTCTTGGACCGTAATTATTTGAACAATTTGTTATTATAGTTGGAAAGCCATATGTTCTATTATATGCCCTTACTAAATGATCACTCCCTGCCTTTGAAGCAGAATATGGACTACTAGGAGCATATTTTGAATTCTCATTAAAAGGAGAAGAATCGGGTTCAAGAGAACCATAAACCTCATCTGTAGAAACGTGAAGAAAACGAAAATTCTGTTTTTTATCGTTATCAAGATTTAACCAGTAAGAATAACATTCATCCAATAAATGGAATGTTCCTAATATGTTAGTCTTTATAAAAGCTTCTGGATTATTTATAGATCTATCAACGTGAGATTCTGCAGCTAAATTAATTACTCCATCTGGTTTATACTTTTTTAGTATATTTCTAACAAGTTCTCTATCTCCTATATCACCTTTAATAAATATATGGTTAGGATCATCTTTAACAGGTTCTAAATTCATTAAATTACCTGCATAAGTAAGAAGATCTAAATTAATTATACGAATACCTTTTTTCCTTGAAAGAAGAACAAGATTACTCCCAATAAAACCTGCACCCCCTGTGATTAAATATGTTTTCATTGCAGGACACAAGGAAAGCTTTACTAATAAAAATGGGCGGTGTGGGATTCGAACCCACGACTTCCACCGTGTGAGGATGGCACTCTCCCACTGAGTTAACCGCCCTTTTTTATTTTATTTAAGAAATTTTTATGTTTTTGTAAATACTAATTTATAAGTAACGATAATTTGTTAATAAAAATTATTCTTTATTTTTTAAAAAAGGATAGATTCGCTGTCTGTAAAAATGGGGGGTATCTTCAAAAGCTTTGGAGTTATTATTACTAAGCTTCTAAAATGAGATATGAAAAGTGTGAGCTTGTTATTCAAAACCTGAAAGAAAATCTTCTATAATAGTTTATTTAAAATGATACAAGGTGGTTTACACTAAATATTTTACATGTATTGAACAAAGATATAATTAAATATCTTAGTATATTATAAAAGATTGATTATTGATTGATAAAGTAGATGTTATATATAATATAGATTATTATAATACTCTTGCTTGCTTATAAGACTTTATAAGACAAAAATAAATATAAAAATGCAAAATTTTATAAGAATATTTATATCTTTAATAATTATAATGGACCCAATAGGTAATTTGCCATTTTTTATGATATTTACAAAAAATAATACAGAGAAAGAAAAAATAAAAATTTCTGCATTAGCATGTGCTACTTCGGGTTTAATATTATCCATTTTCGCATTTACAGGTGACTTTCTTTTAAAGATATTCGGTATAAGCATAAGATCTTTTCAAATAGCTGGAGGATTTATATTTTTTATATATGCATTAGAAATGTTAGGGCTTATATCTTCTGGAATAAAAACCAGCGAAGAAGAAGAAAGAGAAGGAGAAGAAAAAGAAAGTGCTGCATTTGTACCATTAGGCACTCCTCTTCTTGCAGGCCCAGGGGCGATAACTGCAATACTTGTTTGGCAAAATCAGCCTATATATCATACAAATACTTTTATACTATTTTTGGCTATAATTTTATCGTGTTTTATAATATTTTTGTTTTTCTGTTTTGCACAAAAGATATCAGATATTTTAGGAGTTGGGGGAATAAGAGTTATAACAAGAATTATGGGGCTTTTACTTAGCGTAATAGGCGTGGAATTTATGGTTAATGGATTAAGTAAATTATGTTTATAAGAAAGTTTATAAGAAAGGGATATATATGAAAAAGACAGGGATATTTCATCATCAAATATTATCAGATAAATCTTGGGATATAATTATTGATAAGCTTAGAAATTTAACAAATATTGTTAATGATCTATCAAATAGATATCCAAATATCTTTTTGTATGAAGAAAAACCTATTGATAAAAAATGGTTGTTAAAAGTACACACCAAAGATATGTTAGAACAAGTAAAAAATTATCACAATTATGAAGCAGGAATAAGGGTTGCAGATGGTTGTGTCAAAGCCGCTGAAAAAATATGGACAGGTGAAATAGACAATGCCTTTCTCACACTCACCTGCTGTCATCATGCAGGTCCTACCTATGCATGGGGAGGATGCACTGTATCTGGTGCAGGCCCAATGGTAGTATATATGAGGGAGAAGTATAATGTTAAAAGATTCGCTATTCTGGACACAGACTCCCATCATGGTGATGGAACAAGGGCGTTGTTCTTAAATGACAGAGATATACTTCATGTATGTTTTTGTAGCTCAAATAAAATTGAGGGGAATGGATTAAAAATAGATATAGATGTAGGATATAATACAAGTGATAATGAATATTTAAAAAAGGTATACGATAATTTTTTGCCAAAAGTA
>CAZMNC010000140.1:0-5617 GCA_964567535.1 uncultured Desulfobacterales bacterium
TATGTACCTATACCTTATGGTGTAAATGAACAGAAATCTAAACCTACTCAACAAAGTGTTAATCTTTTAAAACAAAGAGGGATATTCCCGGATATAATTATAGGACGATGTGCGGAATTTCTTGCTCCAGAGATAAAAAGAAAGATTGCCACATTTTGTGATGTAGATCCAAAAGCAGTAATCACAGGGTTAGATGTAGATGATATATATGAAATACCATTTATTTTTGAAAAAGAAGGCCTTCCAGAAATAATTCATAAAAAACTTAATATTTATAGTCCACCTGAGCTTAGCAGGTGGGAAAGACTAATTTATAATATAAAAAATCCTGAAAAAGAAATAACAGTTGCAATATGTGGGAAATATACAAGGCTTGGAGATTCATATGCTTCAATACTTGAGGCATTTAGGCATTGTTCTGCTCATTTGAAATGTAGAATTAATATAAAGTGGATTGAAACTACTGACCTTAAAGATACTGCTTTTTTAGATAAAGTTGATGGTATTGTAGTTCCGGGAGGTTTTGGTTCAAGGGGAGCCGAAGGTAAAATCAAAGCCATAAAAGAAGCAAGACAAAAAAATATTCCCTTTTTAGGGTTATGTTTTGGGATGCAGTTAGCAATAGTAGAATTTGCAAGGAATATCTGTGGTCTTAAAAAGGCAAACTCTACAGAGATAGATCCTGATACTCCGCATCCTGTAATTGATATACTCCCAGAGCAGAAAAATATTAAACAAAAAGGTGGTACCATGCGATTAGGAGCATTTCCCGCAGTATTACAAAAAGACACAATAGTTTATTCACTTTACCAAAAAGATGAGGTTTCAGAGAGGCATAGACATAGATACGAGGTTAATCCGGAATATCATTCTATCCTTCTTGAGAATGGATTGATATTTTCTGGAAAATCCAAAGATGGCAGATTAGTAGAATTTATAGAACTTCCTAAACATAAATTTTTTGTCGCAACACAAGCTCATCCAGAGCTTAAGTCTCGTATGGAAAAACCCGCACCTTTATTTTTTGGTTTTGTAAAGGCATGTATGGAAAGATTATGACAAAAATTATTAATATAAAAGATGCTGCATTTTATTTAAAGGTTAAAAAAGGTTTTAAAAATTGGAGAAATAAATTCAAAGGAAATTTTGGCCCTGATACAAGACTAAAAGATATTTCTACACCTATCATAGCTTTTTTATCTAAAGGAAAGGGAGAAAGTGTTTTTTATATTTATGATCTTATAATGAACATAAGGGGATTGGGCTCTGGGTTAAAGTTTAGCACTCTTGACCCTAATGAAAAGATATTTGTGATTGATCAATATCTATTTCTGTTAGATCAGATCAGATTTGAATGTATGAAACGTTTAGGCTGGTTGGAAAGCTATCCTGCTGAAAATTATCCATTAGCTGTGATTATAAGGGATTTTGAAAATATAGTGTCTTTTCTTCAAACTAAACCACCTATTTTAAGTCCCAAATTTCCCGGCTATGAAAGATACAAAAGCCTTTGCGATTTTGATAAGGAGACCTTTATACGTCAACTTATACCAAAGGCATTAGAAAAAATTATGTCTTATTTCAGTACCTTATAAACTTTATCTTTTGGTCTTACTCTTTCTTTTACTTTTATTCCAATCATATCACCTGATTTTGCTTCTTGTATTGCTTGATTATCCATTTCCATAGAGATTACATCTTCTGTAAAATCAGTGGTGGCCCCTTTGAAATGTAAGGTATCACCTACTTTTATATTACCATATTTAACCTCTATAGCAGCTACACTTGGCTTTGAAAAAAATTTGATTACTATCCCTACTTCTTCTTCTTGCACTATATTTTACCTCCTCCTGAAATATTGTATAAATTTTTCTTCTTATTTTAAATAGCACTTTTTGATAAAATTACAACAAAATAAAAATGAGAGGGTATATAAATGAGATGTGTAAAATGTGGAAAAAATTTATCAGATACTGAAAAATATGAACATTATGGAGAGATCTTATGTGAAGATTGTTATTTGGATATTGTGTCAGGACCTAAGGTGTGTGATCCATGGGCAGTTTATAGTGCAAAGAGAATGGCTAAGAAAAGTATTAATCTTACTCCTATTCAACAAAAAATCCTTAACTTCATAAATGAAAGATGGCCTATTACCTTGGAGGAGATATTGACTCAACTAAATATTAATGAAGCTTCTTTTAAAAAGAACTTTGCTCCTCTAAGACATATGGAATTACTGAAATCACGCAAAAAAGATAACAAAATATATTATTTGCCTTTTGATAAGGAGATATAACAACAATATGCATATGCTAAATATAGTCGTTATAGTAGGAAGGCCAAATGTGGGAAAATCTACACTTTTTAATAGGCTTATTAAATCGAGAAATGCTTTAGTTGATAATCGTCCAGGTGTTACAAGAGATAGGATATATGCAAAGATAGAATATAAGGGAATCCCTTTTTCAATTGTCGATACCGGAGGTTTTGATGAAGGAAAATATGATCCCATTATTAATAGAATTAAAAAGCAAGTAGAGATAGCTATTGAAGATGCTGATAAAATAATATTTGTTTTAGATGCCAGGGAGGGTATTAACCCGTTAGATGAGGAATTGGCGAAGATACTTAGACAAAAGGGCAAAAAAGTTATAGTTGTAGCAAATAAAATAGATTCTTTTGAACATGAAGCTTTGAGTTTAGAATTTTATAAATTAGGTTTGGGTCAAGTTTACCCTATATCTGCGGTACATGGTCGAGGTATTGAATCTCTTATGGATGCAATTATACAAGATATAAAAAATAATAGGCAGGTAAATACTTCTGAAGAAGAACCAGGCATAAAAGTTGCTGTAATAGGAAGACCTAATGTAGGAAAATCATCTTTTATAAATAAGTTGTTGGGCGAGGAACGGGTTATAGTTAGTGATGAACCTGGAACTACTCGAGATTCGATAGATACTCTTTTTTCTTTTGCTGGGAAAGAATATGTTCTAATAGATACTGCGGGTATTAGAAGAAAATCTCGAGTTAAAGAAAAAATAGAAAAATTTTCTATTATAAAAGCATTAAATAGTCTTGAACGTTCTGATATAGCAATAATAATGATAGATGCAACTGAAGGGGTGACAGATCAAGATGCTCATATTTGCGGATATGCCCTTGATAGAGGAAAAGGTATTGTTGTGGTTGTCAATAAATGGGACCTCATAAAAGGCAATCAATATAAGATAAATATGTTAATAGATTCTATAGAGAGAAGATTAAAGTTTGTAAATTTTGCTCCAAAAATAAATATATCTGCTCTTACAGGTGAAAATGTAATGTTGGTCTTTGACAAGGTGGAGTTGGTATACAAACAGATAATTAAGAAACTAAAGACTTCGATGTTTAATAAAGGACTTAAAGAGATAATAGATATCCACCCACCTCCTGTAGCTGGAAGAAAAAAATTAAAATTTTATTATGGCACACAGGTTGGTATAATGCCTCCTACTTTTGTTATTTTCGTGAATAATCCCAGATGGGTTCATTTTTCATACAAAAGATTTTTGATTAATCAATTCCGAATGAAATTTGGACTTGAAAATTCTCCTATTAAATTGATATTCAGAGAAAAGATAAGGAAGTAATTAAAGGATATGAACATAAGGGTAAAAGAAATATATTTTTTCTGGTTAAGGAAATTACCTTAATAAGTTTTAGGATGTATAACTATATAATAAGAAATAAGATATGTTTAAACACTACAAAAATTGAGACATAAATAATAACTTTAGAAAGGATATAATATTATGAAAACTAAGGTAAACAAAATAGATCTTATACACAAAGGTAGAATATTCAAACTCATAAGAGAGAATGTAACATTAGAAAATGGAGTAACTACAGATTTAGATATAATTAGACATCCTGGTGCAGCAGCTATTGTGCCTGCCTATGGTTATGATAAGATCATACTTATAAAACAATATAGACATGCAATAGGAGAATATATATGGGAAATTCCTGCTGGTACTTTTGATGGTAAAGAAGATCCTCTTGAGTGTGCAAAAAGAGAGCTTGTAGAAGAAACAGGATATAAGGCAAACTTCTGGGAAAAACTGGGTATAATTACACCTGTACCTGCATATTCAGATGAGAAAATACATGTTTATTTTGCTGCAAATTTGGAAGAACAAACTCAAAACTTAGATAAAGATGAGATTCTCAGAGTATATAAATTAAAGGTAACTGATGTGCTAAATATGATACACCAAGGAGAAATAAAAGACAGTAAGACAATAGCTTCTATATTTATGGCTACATTGTGGATGAAAGATAAATTAAATAATACTATTTATGATATCAATAAAAAAACTTCTTAAACAATCTAAAATAGTAGCATCTGCACCTTGTAGAATAGATGCTGGAGGGACATGGGATATAAAGACTATGGCTCTTCCTTTTGAGGATATATTACCTACAACTATAAATATTGCACTTGATTTAAGAACTAAAGTTTCCTTAACACCTTTTGATGATGAGTTTATAAAAATATCCTCAAAAGGATTTGATCCTAAAGTTTTTTCTATATTTGATTTGTCTTTTGAGCCTCCCTATGGTCTTTTTGTATCTGCTGTTCGTTTTTTCGGATTTCATGGCGTTGAAGTAAATATTGTTTCTACTGCTCCTATTCAATCAGCACTTGGTGGCTCAAGCACAGCACTTGTAGCCTTAATAAAAGCTCTTGCAGAGGCAAAAAAGAGGTTGGATGGAGAATGTTTGAGGACTGATGAGATACTTTATTTATCCTATCATATAGAAGATGCGATTGGTGGAGGAAACTGTGGGGCACAGGATCATGGAGCTGCTGTATATGGAGGGGTTAATCAATGGATATGGAAATATAGCAAGCCTGCTATATGTGAAAAAGTTTCTCTTTTGGATACATACAATTATAAAGAGCTTTCTAAGAGGCTCTTAGTAGCATATAGTGGAAAAAGACATCTTTCTTCTATTACTAACAAAAAGTGGATAAATGATTTTTTATCAGGAAAAACTCAAGAAGAATGGATAAAGATAAATCAAATAATCCATAATCTGTCTATATCATTAAAGCAAAGGAATTGGGAATCTGTAGTAAATTATCTTAATAGAGAAGTAGAGATTCGCAGAAAAATTACACCAGATGCATTTATACCTTTAACTAATAAACTTATAGACCAGGCTCAAGATCTCGGATGTGCAGCAAGATTTACCGGTGCAGGTGCAGGAGGAAGTATATGGGCTATTGGAGAATATGAATCTATAAAGAAACTGAGATACTTTTGGACACAAGGACTTTCTCCTATTAAAGATGCTAAGATATTTTCTTGTAGCATAGATCCTGAAGGAGTTAAAATTGAAACGACTTTTTAATTCATAATTTTTTTGTAAACTGGGCCAAGTTTTGCTTCCTGAAAAATATCTTTTAATTCTTCTAAAAGAGAATTAGTTGCTTGTTCTATCCTTTGCACATCTTCTTCCTGAACTAAATTCATATCTAAATGTTCTACAAGTTCTTTTAATTCTTCAAATTGAGGCATTAATCCCCTATATATCGGATTTTCACTAATAATCTTGTGAACATCTA
>CAZMNC010000141.1:0-2563 GCA_964567535.1 uncultured Desulfobacterales bacterium
ATATGTATTAATAAAAAATCCCAATGAGATTATTCTATTTAGAAAATATAAAACCAGGATCTAAAATACAGGTTATCAAAGGAACAGAAGCACGGCATATCTATAAAGTATTAAGGATGAAACCTGGTGATATTATTTTATTAATGGATAATAAAGGAAATAGATATAAATCTACAATCAAAAAAATAGCTAAGGACATAGTAGAAGTTTTTATAGAAGATATATATCTTCCTATAAAACAATCTCCTATAAAAATAATTTTGTGTATCTCCTTAATTAGAGCAAAATCTATGGATCTTATTATTCAAAAAACATCAGAGTTGGGAGTAGATATTATCCAACCTTTTTATTCCGAAAGAACAATAATAAATATTTCAAAAGACAAAATTAAGTCTAAAATCAAACACTGGAAAGAAGTGGCCAAAAGTGCAGCAAAACAATCTGGTAGAGTAGTTCCAGCAAATATACTAAAACCCTTAAATCTTAAAGATATGATAAATGCATGGGGTTTTTACAAAAAGGCGTTAAAGTTATTATTATGGGAACGTGAGTCTATTTTGTCTATTAAGGATATACTAATAAAAACAAAAGATGCAAAAGAGATAATTGGTATTATAGGGCCAGAAGGAGGATTTACCCAAAAAGAGATAGAAATATTTAAAAATTTAGGATTTTATACGATTTCTATGGGAAAAAGGATTCTTAGAGCAGAAACAGCAGCTATTACATTTGTAGCAATAGTACAATATGAACTTGGAGATTTAGGAATCATCTAATGATATGAAAAGATCTCCTCCAGTGAGGCCAAGACCAGTATATAAAAAAAGCCTTACCTTTCACATAATTTAATGGAACAAAGCCCCAAAACCTGCTATCATAACTATGATTTCTGTTATCTCCCATTACAAATAATCCCCATTTAGGTACTGTAATAGGTCCAAATCTTCTTATATTTATTCCTCCATTATCGTAATATGCATGTTCATCTTTATATAAAGAACCATTTATATATACTTTGTGCCCAATTATTTCTATCTTATCACCTGGTAGCCCAATAACACGTTTAATAAAATCTTTGCTTTTATCCAAAGGGAATATAAAAACTATAACATCTCCTCTTTTTGGATTACTTACATGTATAATAGTTTTCCTTATATAAGGTATTTTTACTCCATATATAAATTTATTGACTAATATATGATCTCCAATCATTAAGGTAGGAATCATAGAACCCGAAGGTATTTTATACGCCTGAACAACAAATGTTCTAATAAAAAGAGCAAGTACAAGAGCTATAATTATAGATTTTATATACTCTTTTATAATTTTACTATTCATCAGAAAAACACCTGTAATTAAAAAATTAAATATCTAAATCTTTTTCTGTAAAGCTAAAAAATACTTGCAATAAAAGATTTTTTTTTTCTAATATCATTATATGATTGTTCATAAAAAAAATCAATTGTTAGGTCTTGATATAGGAACATATTCTATAAAAATAGTAGAAATCGAACATAGGAAAAAAGATAAAATTCTTAAAAATATTGGAATTGTTCATCTAAGACCTGGAAGTTTGTCGCCTAATGGAATAAAAAATCCAGATTATATTAAACAGGCTATAACAGGGCTTTTAGAAAATTTAAAAATAAGAAATAAAAAAATAGCTATTTCCCTATCAGGGACTTCAGTTATTGCTAAAAAAATAAGTTTGCTTGATAAAGAAGATATAAATTTGGAAGATGCTATAAAACGTGAAGCAGAACAGTTTATCCCTTTTGATATAGAAGATGTAAACCTTGACTATGATATTATGGCTACCAACTATGACGAATCATCAGAAGATATGCCTAGATTAGAGATTATGGTAGTAGCTGCAAAGAAATCTCTTATTAATAACTATGTTAATTTACTTCAAGATATAGGATTAACACCAGGGATTATAGATGTAGATCTATTTGCTATGCAAAATGCATTTGAATTTAGTGCAGAAGGTATAGCCCCTGATAAATGCTATATATTAATTGATATCGGCTCAGAGACAATTAATACTAACGTAATAAAAGGGGGTATGTCTTTATTTGTAAGAAGTTCTTTACTTGGGGGTATACAAATAAGTAAACAGATAATGAATGAATTTCAAATAGAATTTGAAGACGCAGAAAAAATAAAATTAGGTATCATGAAATTGGAAGAAGAGCAAAATAAAAAGATAAGGAACATATTCAAAGATATTGTAAAAGAATGGATAGATGAAATAAATGGTAATATAGAATTTATTAGAAGAACGTATCCGGGTGAGGAAATCGAACGTATTTTCATAACAGGTGGATCAAGTAGGATATTAGGATTAAAAGAAATTTTAAGAGCTGAAACGAGAATTGAAGTAGAATATATATATCCTTTTAAAGGTCTTAATATAGATAAAAAAATCGATCCTGCTTATTTGGAATATATTTCAAATCAAGCTACTGTTGCTGTTGGCTTAGCCCTCAGGAGTATTGGTGATAAATGATAAGAATAAATCTTTTACCTTTTAGAGTTGAAAGAAAAAAAGAAAATATAA
>CAZMNC010000142.1:0-5101 GCA_964567535.1 uncultured Desulfobacterales bacterium
TGGTTATCTGGAAGGTTTTTTTTAAAATCTCTATCTGTATAGTTTGACGTCCTATGATTTTTTCAAGTTCTGCTGTTCTTTTCTCAAGTTCTTTTTCTCTATCCTTCTCAGAACAAAGAAAAGCTTTTCTTCCCCCTTCTAAAAATTTATCACGCTATCTGTAATATATGGTATCACTTATCTTGTATTTTCTGCATAATTCCGCTACTGTGATATCTCCTTTAAGTCCCTCAAGTACTATAACTGCTTTTGTCTCTGGATCAAATTTCCTGTTCTTCATGCTCCCCCTCCTTTATTTAAATTCCCTAAACTTATATCATGTCCCACTTTCCAGGGGAGCAGTATAAACACTTATATAAGATAAAGAAGGAAATAAAGAAGAAATGCATATTTTGGTATATCGTATAAAATATCAAATAAAATATTAAACATATTAAGTGGCTAAAAAATATCTTTTAAAATGTTTTTATCTCTTGATTTAGAATTATTAACTGTTATGATTACATAAAGAATGTATTACAAATTATCGAAAAATAGTTATATTATGATATAAAAATGTCAAACATATCTGAATACTTAAAACCTACTTTTTTTATAGAATCAGATTCTCCCATTATAAAAGAAAAAGCTCTTTCCTTAACATTTGATAAAAAGGATATTTGTGACAAGACCAAAGCATTATTTTACTTTGTACGAGACCAAATAAAATATAATACTCATATATTAAAACTTAAAGTTGAAATTAATAAGGCAACAGAGGTCCTAAAAAGGAAAGAAGGATATTGTATTCAAAAAGCTGTTTTATTAGCTGCACTGGCAAGAGCATGTGGTATTCCTGCCCGTCTTAGATTTGCAGACATAGTAAATCATAAATTACCAGAACATTTACTAAGAATGAGAAATGGAAGTAACCTATTTGTATTTCATGGCTACAATGAACTGTACATTAAAGGTAAATGGATAAAAGTAGCTGCAGTATTTAATAAAGATATATGTAAAAAGCATGGTATTATTCCTGTAGATTTCAATGGCCACAATAATGCTATACTTCCAGAAAAAGATATATATGGGAATCCTCATATAGAATATATAAAAGATAGAGGCCCATACTATGACCTTCCTTTAGACGATATTATTTTAGAAAGAAAAAAAATATATGGAGTAGCAGATTTTTATGAGGAAATAATAAAGAAAAAAGGAGGAAAATCATGAAACCAAAAAGATATGTATATTCTTTTGAAGAAGGTAATGGGAAAAATAAAAAATTGTTAGGAGGAAAGGGAGCTAATTTATGTGAAATGACTCAAATTGGCATTCCTGTTCCACCGGGATTTGTCATTACTACGGAGGCATGTGTGGAATTTTTGGAAAATAGAAAAAAAGAATTGTGGCCTGATCTTATGGAACAAATAAAAAATGGGATAAAATATTTGGAACAAAAAACAGAAAAGATATTCGGTGATCCCAAAAAACCGCTTTTAGTATCTGTAAGGTCAGGAGCAGCAATTTCTATGCCTGGCATGATGGATACTATACTAAATTTGGGAATAAATGATCAAGTAGTAAAAGGACTTGCAAAACTTACTAATAATGAAAGATTTGCATATGACTCTTATAGAAGATTTATCCAGCTTTTTGGAAATATTGGTTTAAAAATAGATGAGGAACTATTTACTAAAGCATTTGAAGAAATAAAAGCTAAATATGGGGCAAAACTTGACACAGATCTTGATATAAAGGCAATGAAAGAAATATGTGGGAAATTTCTTGAGATAGTAAAAAACATTACTAATAAAGACTTTCCATCTGATCCATATGAACAGCTATATATAGCTGTAAAAGCTGTATTTGAATCTTGGATGGGAAAAAGAGCTGTTGATTATAGGAAACAATTTAATATAACTCCAGATATAGCCAATGGTACTGCAGTAAATATATGCACTATGGTATTTGGAAATATGGGTGAAGATAGTGCCACAGGAGTAGCATTTACAAGAAATCCTGTTACTGGTGAAAATAGGCTGTTTGGGGAATATCTAATAAATGCCCAAGGAGAAGATGTTGTTGCAGGTATAAGAACACCAAAACCTATAAAAGAGTTAAGGAAGGAAATGCCAAAAGTATATAAAGAACTTGAAAACTTAAGACATACTCTTGAGAGTCATTTTAGAGAAGTACAAGACTTTGAATTTACAATAGAAAAAGGAAAACTTTACTGTTTACAGACAAGAAATGCAAAAATGAATGCATCTGCCTTTATAAAAACTTCTATAGATATGGTAAATGAAGGTCTAATTAATGAAGAGGAAGCAATTTTAAGAGTTCAACCAGAAATGTTAGTGCAACTTCTACATCCACAGCTTGATCCAAGGTATATAAAAGATCCTTTAGTAAAAGGACTTCCTGCATCTCCAGGTGCTGCATCTGGAAAGATTGTATTTGATGCTGACAGAGCAGAAGTTAAAGCAAAATTAGGTGAAAAAGTTATACTTGTAAGAGAAGAAACAAAACCAGAAGATATACATGGCTTTTTTGCATCTCAGGGAATTCTTACCAGTAGAGGAGGGAAAACATCTCATGCCGCAGTTGTAGCAAGAAGTATGGGTAAGCCATGTGTATGCGGATGTGAAGAGTTAGAAATAAACTATGAAAAAAAAGAAGCTACAATAGGCAATATTACTTTAAGAGAAGGTGACCTTATTACTATTGATGGAAGCACAGGGAACATATATCTTGGTATTATACCAACAGTTGAACCTGAATTTATGGAAGATCTATTAGTACTTTTGGAATGGGCAGATGAAATAAGTAGATTAGAAGTGAGAGCAAATGCTGATACTCCAGATGCTGCTATAAAAGCCAAAAAATATGGTGCGGTAGGCATAGGACTTTGCAGAACAGAAAGGATGTTCAATCAACAAGATAGACTTCCTATTGTACAAGAAATGATTTTAGCTGATACAAAAGAACAAAGAGAAAAGGCATTAGAAAAACTTCTTCCGTTCCAAAAAAAAGATTTTAAAGAAATATTCAGGATAATGGGAAGTTTTCCTGTATCTATAAGACTACTGGATCCACCTATCCATGAATTTTTGCCATCAGAAGATGAACTGCTTCACGAAATAAACCGTTTAAAAAGGTTAAAAGAAATGGTGGAAGCCATAGAAGATCTTCCGGAAACATTGAAATTGCTGGATCCAGAACTATATAAAAGATATTCAGCAAACTTGGAAAGTATAGGGCATGCACTGGAGGAGTTAAAAGATAAGCATCTTGCTGAATCTTTAATAAAAGAAAAAGAGATTTTATTGCAAAAGGTGAAATCATTATCTGAAATAAATCCTATGCTTGGGCACAGAGGAGTGAGACTTGGAATAACATATCCAGAGATATATAAAACTCAAATAAGAGCAATTTTTGAAGCAGCTGCAGAGATAATCAAAGAAGGAATGGACATAGTACCAGAAATAATGGTTCCCCAGGTATGTACACTTCAGGAACTTAAATGGGTTTATGGATATGTAGAAGAAGTGCATAAAAGTGTAGAAAAAAGATATGGTATAAAGGTACCTTTTAAATTCGGAACCATGATAGAAGTAGTAAGGGCTTGTATGAGAGCAGGTAGAATAGCAGAACTTGCAGAATTTATGTCTTTTGGTACAAATGATCTTACTCAAGCCACTTTTTCTTTTTCCAGAGAAGATGCAGAAAATAAATTTTTGCCCTTATATAATGAAAAAGGAATATTACAACATAATCCTTTTGAGGTACTGGATGTAAAAGGAGTAGGCAGACTCATGATGATAACAGTAGAATGGGCAAGGAAGACAAGACCTGAAATAAAAATAGGTATATGTGGAGAACATGGAGGAGATCCTTATTCTATAGCTTTTTGTCATCATATAGGTCTAGATTACGTATCATGCTCTCCACCCCGAGTGCCTATTGCCAGATTAGCAGCTGCCCATGCAAAATTAAAGGAGAAAGAATTTCAGTTTATATAATAATAAGATCTTAACAACTTGAATTAAGAAGAACACGCTTAATTTGGCGACATCTCTCTTCTATATCTGTTGCACATATAATATCAGATATAACAGCAACCCTTCTGCAGCCTGCATTTACTATATGCTCTATATTATTTATCCCTATACCTCCTATAGCTACATAAGGAATAGAGCATATATATTTAAGTTTTTCTAACAACTTTACTCCCACAATTTTTTCTCTTTTATTTTTTGTGTTAGTTTCAAATATAGGTCCAAAACCTATATAATCAGCTCCTTCTTTTATAGCATCCTCTACTTGTTTCATAGAATGTGTAGAAATACCTATTAGCTTATCTTTCATAAGCAATCTCGCATATTCTATAGGAATATCATCTTGACCCAAATGAACCCCATCTGCATCAAGGATAAGAGCAATATCTATATCATCATTTACAATGAATAAAATATTATGTTTTTGAGTAAGTTCCCTTATTTTGAATCCCAGTTCCAAAATATATCTTTTACTTTTGCCTTTCTCTCTCAACTGGATGACATCAGCACCACCTTTAATTTCTGCTTCAACAATGGAAACAGGATCTTTATCCCTACAGAGACTACCTGGTGAAAAACAATATAATCTTACCTTTTCAAATACTTCTTTTAAATATTTTTTCTTATTATTCATCTTTAAGTTTTTGTATTAAAAGTTCAGCAACCTTTTTGCCAGAATTAAGCATACCCCCAAATATAGGACCCATTCTTGGGCCACCAAATGCATTATTTGCGGCCATACCAGCCACGTAAAGTCCTGGAAATACCTCTTTTGTATTTTCTACAGTAAACTCTTCTCCTTTATCTGCCCAAAGAGGCATTTCACCTATAATATCGCCTGTTTTTGTATTTAGATTAACGCCCAACTTTCTTTTAACAATATTACATATCTCAGCTGGATGACCCGTACCATCTACCACAAATTTAGATTCAATACCTACAGGATCCACGTGTAATCCTAATTTTTCTACTGGAGACCAATTAATAACAAGGCCAGATACTATGGGATTTCCATTTTTTTCTCTAAATAAAACATCCGTTACTTTTATAAGATTAAATAT
>CAZMNC010000143.1:0-3682 GCA_964567535.1 uncultured Desulfobacterales bacterium
CCTCTTCTCAAGTGCTTTTTCTCTGTCAGTTTCAGAACAGATAAAGGCTTTCCTTCCTCCTTCTAAAAACTTATCACGCCACCTGTAATATATGGTCTCGCTTATCTTGTATTTTTTGCACAGTTCCGCTACTGTGATATCCCCTTTAAGTCCCTCATGCACAATGGCTGCTTTTGTGTCTGGATCAAATTTCCTGCTCTTCATGCTCCCCCCTCCTCTAAGTAATTTTTCCTAAACTTATATCATGTCCCATTTCCCAGGGGAGCAGTATAAAGCCCTGTGGGCGTTAAAGATAGTGGAAAGGAGGAGAGAAAAGTTGAAAGCTCAAAAGGTAGATGAAATTACCCTGGATGAGATGTGGACATATGTTGGGGCACGCAAGGGAGAAAAGAGAAATAGTGTCTGGATCTGGACTGCTGTTTTGGATGGCAAAAAGGTGATCTTTCAGGTGGGAGACAGAAGTGAAGAAAGCTTTCTTCGCCTGTACAATAAGCTTCCTTCTGCACAAAGATATTACTCAGATGGTTACGAGGTGTATAATTGGCTTCCTTGCAATCGCCACAAGGTTGATAAGTTTGGCAAGGTGAATCACAATGAGGGAAAACATTCTATCTTAAGGGATAGGCTAAAGAGATTAGCACGTCGGACAAAAGGATATAGCAAAAGCAAGGAAATGCTTGTTGCTTCCTTAGCTTTGGTATGTTTATATCTGGGATGGATTTAACAATGACATCATTTATAGAGAATATCTTTCCCAATTTTTGGTCTTGAGTTTTGGGGACAGTACAAAGGCTAAGCTTTGCAAGAGCATGGGCAAAAAAATTCTTGATAAAAGAACAATATCAAAAAAAATGAAATTTAAGTTTAAAAACGAATATGATTTTTTGATTGTAGGAGCAGGTTTTGCAGGAGCCGTTGTAGCAGAAAGGCTTGCATCTCAGCTTAATAAAAAAATTCTTCTTGTTGAAAAAAGAGGACATATAGGCGGAAATGCGTATGATTACTATGATGATACAGGTATATTGATACATAAATATGGCCCTCATATTTTCCATACTAATTACAAAGAAGTATGGGATTATTTATCTCAATTCACAAAGTGGAACGGATATGTTCATAGAGTTCTTGTTTATGTGGATGGAAAGAAAGTACCTTTACCAATCAATTTAACCACAATTAATGTATTATTAGAGAAAAATTTTTCTCCTCATGAATTCAAAGAATATCTCAAATCTGTAAGAATCAAAATTAACAAAATAAATAATGCTCGCGATATGGTAGTGTCCAAAATAGGTGAATACCTGTATGAAAAAATATTTAAAAATTACACCTTCAAGCAATGGGGAGTATATCCAGAAGCACTATTGCCGGAAGTTACAAAAAGGATACCGGTAAGATTTAATAATGATGACAGATATTTTGACGATAAATATCAAGGTCTTCCTTTAGATGGGTATACAGAGCTCTTTAAAAGGATCTTATCTCACAAAAATATTACGATAGTTCTTAATGTTGACTATAAAGATATAATAGATACAGTCAAGTTTGATAAACTTATATACACGGGTCCAATCGATTATTTTTTTGATTATAAATATGGGAAACTGCCCTACAGAAGCCTTCGATTTGAATTTGAAACCTTTGATATGGAATTTTTCCAAGAAGTAGCAGTAGTGAATTACCCTAATGATTATAATTTCACACGGATAACAGAGTTTAAACATATGACATTTCAAAAACATCCAAGTACAACAATTATGAAGGAATATCCGTGTTCTGATGGAGAACCATATTACCCGATGCTTTCAGAAGAAGGGATATCTACCTATAGGAAATATCAGAGAGAGGCCAGAAAGCTTAGATCTGTTTACTTTTTAGGTAGACTTGCAGAATATCGCTATTATAACATGGATCAGGTGGTAAAAAAGGCATTGGAGTTGTTTAAAAAGCTTGCCAAAGAAAAATACTAACTAACGTATAGTGGCGGTTTTATTCCGAGTAGTCCTTTTATAAAACCCAACATAAATCCCCATGAAAATTTAGCCATATATATATTCTTTTGTGTTGGACCAATTATTCTGGGAAGCCATCTTGCACCATTAATCCCTAAGATCAGTCTGATCCATCTTTTATACTTTGATTTGCTAAAAGAGTAACCAACAGCAATTGCTTTATTAAAGCTTTCTACTATAAATGGAGGATGGTAATATTGTATTTCATTAGTTTTTATAAACTTATAATCCTTTGCAATAAACCTAATGGCAAACTCTACATCTTCCTGTCCAATGAAATTGTTGTCAAAACCTTTCATTTCAATCAAGCATGATCTTCTGTATGCCATACACCTGTTGGTGAAAAAAAATGGATCATGGTAAAAGTAATGTTTTTTTATTAGGCAGAACAAAGGATTGCCCCTAGGTATAACCGCCATTAAATCAGGGTCTTTCTTAAAAAGATTGTATAATTTTTTTAGAAATAATTTATCCCATATTACTGTATCGTCATCTAAAAATAGAATGATTTCTCCTTGAGCCTTGGATAGACCATAATTTCTCATATAACCCATACGTCCCCAACCCTTCACAGGAGAATAATAGCTGATATTCAGCTTTGGAAATTCATGAATAAGTGATCTTCCTTCAGGGCTTCCTTTCCTGTCCTCCACAAGAATTACTTCAAAATTGTCTTTTTCAAATCTCTGATTTTCTAAACATAAAAGGGCTTGCTTCATTAAATTGATTCTTTTAAAAAAAACAAAAATACAGCTTATTTTGTATTTGTTATAAAATATGTACTCCTCAAGATCGCCTTCTGGAATATTCTTTAGAAGGAGTCTAATGATTTTTTTTCTTAAATTAAAGGAGGATAAACCCAAATCACCATAAATCATCTAAGGTCTGATCCACAGTAAAATTTTTTTAATTTTAGATAACTGCTTTATGTTTACAAAAGAAGAGGGTATTGCACTGCTCCCTAAAAATCAAGACCAAAAATTGGAGGTGTTATCCTAAAAAGTGTGTACTTTCTGGAAAGGAAGAACTTTCCATAAAGAGGGGAACAACATACCTCCAGAACGCCACAAACAACAATGGAAGCTGTCCAGAACAAGAACCGAAGCTCACAGACCGCAAAAAAGAGGATTTTCTCTTGACATGTAACTACAATATAGCTATGATGTAACCGCTTCTAAAGAAGACTTTTTAAAAAGGGGAAGACGATGAGATACGCAGAGACAGGTTTCAACTTAGAGATAGATTTAAACACAGGTAACATAGAAAAGGTTGAAACTGACCCCAAGGACACCGAACTCTATCTTGGGGGGCTTGGCATTAATGCAAAAATCTTATGGGAAAGGGTCCCAGCAGATATAGACCCCCTTGATCCAAATAACATAATAATATTTGCCCCTGGACTTTTGGACGGAACCTTAACTGTAGGAGCAAATAGAACTATTATAACCAGTTACTCTCCTCAAACGAGACTTATGGGCTTTTCCATGATGGGCGGATTTTGGGGACCAGAGCTGAAATACGCTGGCTATGACAGAGTAATTGTAAGTGGAAAAGCAGATGATTTAGTGTACATATTTATTAATAATGACAAAGTAGAGATAAGAGACGCAAGGCATTTAAAAGGCAAAGGGGCTCTTGAAACCGCAATGCTAATAAGAGAAGAGCTGAAC
>CAZMNC010000144.1:0-18509 GCA_964567535.1 uncultured Desulfobacterales bacterium
AAATATTTGTTGGATTTTCTCAAGTTCTTTTTCATTATTTGCTTCAAATCTTAATACCAATACAGGTTGAGTATTAGAAGCACGTATTAGTCCCCAGCCATCTTTAAAAATAACCCTTGCTCCATCTACATCAATTACTTTATATCCTTCATTTTTAAACTCCTCTGCAATTTCTATTACTATTTTAAATTTATCCTCATCATTACAATCTACCCTTATTTCAGGTGTATTTTTCATTTTTGGAATATCAGAAAGCATATCTTTTAGGGTGTGTTGACCTCTGGATATTATCTCCAACAGTCTTGCACCTGCATATATAGCATCATCATATCCAAAATATCTTTCTGCAAAAAATATATGACCACTCATTTCTCCAGCAAGAAGGGCATTCTCTTGCTTCATTTTATCTTTTATAAGAGAATGCCCAGTCTTCCACATTATTGGCTGACCGCCATTTTTTTCTATATCATCATATAAGACCTGCGAACATTTTACTTCTCCTATTATTTTCCCACCTCTATATTTTCTTAGTAAATCTCTTGAGAATATAATCAAAAGTTGATCTCCCCATATTATATTTCCATCATTATCTATAACTCCTATCCTGTCCCCATCTCCATCAAAGCCTATTCCAATATCAGCTTTTTCCTCTATAACCTTTTTTGCAAGATCCTTAAGATTATCTGGTATTGTTGGATCTGGATGATGATTTGGAAAGTTACCATCAGGCTCACAAAAAATAGGAATTACATCAAAACCAAGTCTGGAATATATTTCCATAGCAACCTCACATGCAGTTCCATTACCACCATCAATTATTACTTTCTTCTTATAAGGACCAGGCTTTATATTATTCACTATATATTCTATATACTTCTTTACAATATCTGCATTTTCTATAGTTCCATCCCCTTTTACAAATTGGTTAGATTGACATATATTTTTTATTTTTTGAATCTCTTGTCCGTATATAGTTTCTTTACCAACACATATCTTAAATCCATTAAATTCAGGAGGATTATGACTGCCAGTGATTTGAACTCCTCCATTTACATCCATCATATATAAGGAAAAATAAACAACAGGAGTTGGAACTAAACCAATATCTACCACATGTATTCCTGACTCCAGTAATCCTTGTTTAAGCCATTTTGCTATATCAGGAGAGCTGAGCCTACAATCTCTCCCAAGGGAAATTTTTTTTACATTATTTTTTACATAATATGTACCAAATGCCCTGCCAAGAATATTTACTGTGTGTTTATTTAGTTCATGGGGATATGTTCCCCTTATATCATATTCTCTAAAAATATTATCTTTTATTTCCATAACAAGCCCCCCTTTTTGGATATTATATATATTCTGTTTTACCCCTTTTCTTCAATAGATCTACAATATTCCTTACATCTTGAGATCTATTAATATCTGCAACTAATAGTGCATCTGGCGTATCAACAATAAGAAGTCTATTTAAACCAATACATGCGATAAAACGGTTGCCTCTGGCATTTATAAAGCTATTTTTGCAGTCTATATTTATTACATCACCATCTATTAAATTAGAGTTAATATCCTGTTCTTTTTTTCTAAGATAATATATAGACAACCAAGATCCCACATCACTCCATCCACATTCAGTTGGTAGTACATATATATCAGTATCGGTTTTTTCCATAACACCATAGTCAAAAGATATATTAGGAATTTCCTTATAAGCCTCTCTTAACATAAATTCAAACTGCTTGGTATTAAAATAATCTTTTAGCCCCATTATAGCTTTGTATAATTTAGGTATATATCTTTTTATCTCCTCTAATATAGTAGAGGGTCTAGCAATAAATATTCCAGAGTTCCAATAATATTTTTTACTTTGCAAATATATCTGTGCCGTATCTATATCAGGTTTTTCTACAAATTCTTGTACCTTATATACCTTATAACCATCTATCTTTGTAGATATTCCATCAATTTTTATATATCCATATCCTGTTTCAGGTCTAATAGGTACTATCCCAAGTGTAACAATACACTTTGATGAAGTAGCTACTTTTCCCGCAACTCTGAGAGAATTTAAAAATATTTCATTATTTGCAATATAATGATCAGCAGGCAAAAATGCTATTGCACCCTTATGTCCTAAGTATGATGCATACAATGCGCCTAATGCAATACAAGGTGCAGTATTCCTTCCATAAGGCTCTGCAATAATATGAATTGCATTTTTACAAAATAGTTTTTTTGCCTCTTCAAAATGTTCTTTTCCTAAAATTATACATATATTTTTATCATCTGTAAGAGATGAAATTCTTTTATATGTTTCGATTATCATGGGATCATTACCTATAATATTTAAGAATTGTTTTGGTTTATATTTTCTACTTAAGGGCCAAAAGCGTGTTCCAGATCCCCCAGCCATTATCACTATAAACATGGATTTATCCTCCTCTTTATATAATTTATACAACCAATCTTTTACTGTTTTTTACTGTTTTTGCTAATATAATCATTAACAATATTTTTTCAAATTGTATAAAAATATATAAAGGACGATAGTAATAATAAGAATGGAATACTCAAAAAGAGGTAAAAATAATGAAAGTTCTTATTGCAGAAGATGAACCTATATCAAGACGAGTATTACAAAAACATTTAGAAATATATGGATTTGAAGTAATATCTGCTAATGATGGATTAGAAGCATGGGAAATCTTTAAAAAAAACAAAAATAATATACAAATGGCTATAATTGATTGGATGATGCCCAGAATGAATGGTGTGGAACTATGCCGCAGAATAAGGGATATCCAGTCTAATTATTATACTTACTTAATATTCCTATCAGGAAAGGGCGAAAAAAAAGACATTATAACTGCGCTTGAAGCAGGAGCAGATGACTATATAACAAAACCTTTTGATCCAGCTGAACTCAAAGTCAGAATAATGGCTGGAAAAAGGATTATTGAACTCGAAAACAAACTAAATGAAAACAATGAAAAATTACGCCTTGCATATGAAACTATAAAAAAAGATCTTGAAGCTGCGGCAGAAGTACAAAAAAAGTTATTACCCACAGTTTTTCCATCAATGAAAGAGATAGAATTTGCTGCTCGGTTCATTCCAAGCAAATTTGTATCAGGGGATATATACAATGTATTCAGATTAGATGAAACTCATATAGGCTTTTATCAAATAGATGTCTCAGGACATGGAGTCACAGCAGCCTTCTTTTCTGTGTCCCTTTATAGAAGACTCACTCAAGATTTACAATCAAAAGGTTTGTTAAAAATACCCTTAACAGAACCACCCTACTATAAAATAAATTCACCCCAAAATGTTATTAAAACTCTGGATAAAGAGTGTGCTAATATGCTGATAAAACAAGGACATTATTTTACAATGATATATGCTGTATTAAACATAAAAACTTGGGAGTTATCTTTTTGCAGAGCAGGCCATAATCCTCCTCTATTAATAGAAACATCAGGTAATACATATTATATATCTGAAGGAGGGCCTCCTATAGGACTTGGACTTCCAAGAGAAGATATGCCAAAAACTATAAAAATTTCTCCTGGTGATAAATTAATAATATTTTCAGATGGCTTAAATGAAGCATCTTCGATTAAAGGAGAACTCTATGGAATGGAAAGAATAAAAAATTTTTTATTACAATATAAGGATCTATCGCTATCATCTATTTTTGACCTGCTTTTAAAAGATATAAGAAACTTTCAAGGAAAAGATGAATTTTCTGACGATGTTTCTATATTGGGATTATCAAGGATAAAGTGATTATGGGTTTAAACAAAAATTTAGAAAAAGGCCTTTCATTAGAAATTAATAGTAAACTTGAAAATGTTTCTTTAATAGGATCTGAAATAAAAAAAATATGTCAAGATCTTCATCTTAGTACAATTGAAACATATGAAATTGAGCTATGTGTAATAGAGGCATGTACAAATGTTATTAGACATGCATATAAAGAAAAACCTGAAAATATCTTAAGAGTAACAGTAAAATTAAAAAATAGACATAAATTGATATTTAAAATATATGATTGCGGAGACAGTATGGATCCTCAATATCTATACAGATCGGAACCTAATATTTCTAAATTTTCAGAAGGAGGTAGAGGTTTACTTATTATAACAAAGCTTATGGATGAAGTAAATTATGAAACTAAAGATAAAAAAAATATATTAACTATGATAAAAAATATCACACCTTCAATATAAATTATCCTAACATAGTCTTTAGCCATAAAACATCATAAGGATATAATGTAAGATTAAGATTTTGGTCTTTGCTTATAAATGTTTTATTTGACAATATATCTCTCCATTCCTGAGCTTTAATTTTGATTTTTTCATAAGGAATAGTAAGATTTAGTTGTTTATTACTAATATTGATAATTGCCAATAATACTTCTTTATTATCAACAGAACTACGAACTACACTAAATACTGAAGGATCTATATCAATAACCTTTTGCTCAGAGTTAGGATGAAATACTTTTTCCCTTCTTCTTTTGTTAAGTAAATCGCTAAATGCCTTTGAAACTTTATAAGTAGTGGAATTTTTATCATGTAAAGCCCTGTATAAATAATCTTCTTTAATTATTTTTCTATTTATACTTCTTGGTTGCTTCTCCAGTAGTACTGCCTCAGCGTCATTTTTAGATCCAAATAAACTGTGTATATAAACACCTGGAACACCCATAAAAATAAGGGCTATAGCCCTTGAAGCAAGAAATCTTTTTAGCTGCAGTTCCTCACTTTCATTAGAATCTATTTGATTAATAGCACTATACCAAGTAATATTTAGCTCATAAGGACTATAAGAACCATCGGAATTTGTTCTAAAAGAGATAAATCCCCCATGTTCTAAAACCTTTAAAGCCATCATTTCTATTTCTTCATCTGTTAATATGCCTTTTACTGGCAAAACACCTATTCCATCATGCGAATCTAAAAAATTAAAATACGTGGCACAATCAGAAACCTTTTTTATAGAAGCAGCCCATCTTGTTAGTTTTTTAGAATTTTCTGTCTGAAAGGTATATAATACAAGTGGAGGTAAAGCAAAATTATAGATCATTTGAGCTTCATCATATCCATTACCAAAATATTGAATATTCTGTTCATGAGGAACATTTGTCTCTGTAATCAGAGCTACTGAAGGAGCAATAGCATCAAGTATTATTCTAAATAGCTTTATAATTTCATGGGTTTGTTTGAGATGAGCACATTCTGTCCCAAGTTCAGCCCATAAATAGGTAACTGCATCAAGTCTGATAATATCAGCTCCTTTTCTAACATAGAATAACAGTATATCTATCATTTTCATTAATACCTTTGGATTCTTATAATTTAAATCTATTTGATCAGCACTAAAAGTGGTCCAAAACAACTTTTCTCCGCTAATTGTATTAAACTTTGTAAATAGAGGAGTAGTTCTTGGTCGCAAAATAAGTTTTAGGTGATCTTCTGAAATCTTTCCTTTGGTAGAAAAAGCTATAAAAAAATCTTTATAATCTGGATTTCCATTTAAACATTCTTGAAACCATTTACTTTTTGAAGATACATGATTAAAAACACCATCAAACATTAACTTAAAATCAGATTTAAGAGCATCTATATCTTCCCAATCTCCTATTCTTGGATCCACTTCTTCAAAATCCTTTATAGCAAATCCTCTATCAGAAGAATAAGGGAAAAAAGGTAATATATGTAATGTATTAAAGGCATTTTTTAAGTATTTCCTACAAAAACTTGAAAGAATTTGAAGTGGCTTTTTATTTTCATTTTTAATTATATCTCCATATGTTATTAAAATAGCATCATTTTCTGTAAATCTATTTTTAGGATCAAAACTATTTTCCCATTCTATAAGCTCTTTAGATTTGTGTGCATAATGAACTTTCATTAAACGCTCTATTTCTGGATACCAATCTTTTGCTTTATCATAACCATATAGAAAACTTAACTTTTGTAATATCTTTTCTTTTATATAGCAAGGAACTTTATATAATGGCCTCGAATAGTCGGGTTCATGTAAATAAAAAGAATGCCTATTAACCATAACTATTTATAGCCTCATCAAGCTCTGAAAATATTTTAAGAACTTTATTTAATTGAGTTATTTCTAAAACCCTGTTTACTTCTTTACCAACAGAAGCCAGCCTTACATCTCCTCCCTTTGCCCTGCATGTAGCAATCTGGGAAACTAATGCGCCAAGACCACTAGAATCAATAAAATTTGTTTCTCTCAAATCAACAACTATTTTAAAAATACCATTATTTACATAATTTAACATAATTTTTTTTAATTCATCATTATTGGAAGTATCAATACGTTCAGGAGTTTTTATAACTCCTATATTCTTATTTTTTATCTCATATATCTTAAACATAAATCACTCCCTTTATTTATTATATCGGAAATTTTATCTTATCTTTCTGTACTAAGTACTATATTCTGCATTGATTGTAATATATTGATGTGTAAGATCACATGTAAGAATATGATCTTGATAAGGGCCTTTTTTTAGATCTATAATAATAGAAAATTCGTCCTTTTTCATTCTTTGAATAGCAAGGACTTCTGAATCACTACCCGTTTCTTGACCAGATGAAACTATTTGAATATCATCAATCCATATGTCTACAAATTCAGGTTCTATACTGATGTCTACCTTGCCAAGAGCGGCCATTATTCTACCCCAATTAGGATCCTCTCCATATATAGCAGTTTTTACAAGATTAGAATTTGCTACAGCCCTTGCCGCATTAATTGCATCATCAGGATTTTTTGCACCTTTTACAATAACATCTACCAATTTACTTGCCCCTTCCCCATCTTTCACTATCATTTTAGCCAGATCAAAACATACTTTTGTTAAAGCAAGATTAAAATCATTAATATTAATATCTTCTGATGAGGCTCCATTTGCCATTATAAAAACTGTATCATTTGTGCTTGTATCTCCATCTACTGTTATTCTATTGAATGTTTTATTTACCACCCTTAGAAGAATATACTTTAATGGATCAGGTTCTATACATATATCTGTTAGTATAAAGCACAACATTGTTGCCATATTAGGCATAATCATACCCGCACCTTTTGCAATACCTACAATTTTATATTTATCTCCCTCAAAAACACTAATTTTAGGAAATGTGTCTGTAGTCATTATAGCCTCAGCCACACTATCTAATCCATTCTTATGGAGGCCTCTCACCAATTTTGGAACAGAAGAATGTATAATATTGACATCCAATCTTTTTCCAATAATTCCTGTAGATGCTATTAAAACCTCTTTTCTGTCAATACCCAACTCATTTGCTACAAATTGGGTAGTCATAATAGCATCTTCTATACCTTTATGTCCTGTACAAGCATTAGCATTGCCAGAATTAACAATAATTGCTTTAGCCTTTCCTTCATTCATACTTAGATGTGCTTGAGATACAATAACAGGCGCAGCCTTAACTTTATTTCTTGTAAAAACCCCTGCAACAGAAGCAACTCGTTCCGAAAAAATAAGTCCAAGATCTAATTTTTTACTATCTTTTATTCCAGCAGATATACCAGAAGCCAAAAAACCATTTAAACTAAAAGAAGTTATCATACCAAACCTCTACCACAACATTTTTTATACTTCTTACCACTGCCACAAGGACATGGATCATTTCTACCTATCTTTTTTTCCTTTTTCACAGGCATTGTAGATGGCTCATCCCCATGCCTTAAGTAAAGAACCTTTCGCTCTTTTTTAGGTATCTCCTCAGATCCTTTTATCAACCTTAATGAAAATACAATATTGAGAGTCTCTTCTTTTATCCTATCAAGTAATGATTCAAACATAGCAAATCCTTCTTTTTGATACTCTCTTAATGGATCTAACTGACCATAACCTCTAAGCCCTATACTTTCTTTCAAAAATTCCATATCTTGAAGGTGATCTATCCAATTTTTATCTATCATATTTATAAGAACTAACCTCGAAATTTCGTCAAGACTCTCTCTACCAAATAATTTCTTTTTATCCTGATATCTATCCTTAGTTTGTTCAATAAGCATATTTTTTAAATCCTGTGGTGTTAAATCATTAAATTTATCTTCTCCTATATCCTCTGGCTCAATTTTAGGCCTAAATGCAAATATTCTTAAAAAATCTCTTTGCAATCCTTTTATATTCCATTGTTCCGGTCTTTGTTTAAAGTCTATCCATTTATCTATAATACTTTCAACTTTGTCCTCTATCATATCATTTATGAGCTCATCCATATCTTTACCTTCTATAATCTGTTTTCTGAGTCCATATATAATCTCTCTATGTTTATTCATCACATCATCATATTCTAAAAGCTGTTTTCTTATACTAAAGTTATAAGCCTCAACTTTCTTTTGAGCATTTTCTATAGCCCTTGTTATGAGCTTATGTTCAATAGGTTCCCCTTCCTCAATACCTAACCGGTCCATAACAGAAGAAATTCTGTCAGAACCAAATATCCTTAATAGATCATCCTCAAGAGAAAGATAAAAACGTGATGAACCTGGATCTCCCTGTCTCCCTGATCTTCCTCTTAATTGGTTATCTATTCTTCTACTTTCATGTCTCTCTGTACCTATTACATGAAGCCCACCAAGATCTGGCACCCCTTCTCCAAGCACTATATCTGTTCCCCTTCCAGCCATATTTGTGGATATAGTCACTGTCTTCTTTTGTCCTGCCTTGGCTATTATCTCAGCCTCTTTCTCGTGATGTTTTGCATTTAATACAGAATGAGGAATACCCGACCTTTTAAGCATTTTGCTAAGCATTTCTGACTTTTCTATTGATACCGTACCTACTAAAACAGGTTGACCTTTCTCATAAAGCCTTTTAATTTCTTCTACAACAGCTTTAAATTTTTCTTTTTCTGTTTTGTATATAACATCAGGATAGTCTATTCTTATCATCTTCATATGGGTTGGTATCACAACAACATCAAGATCATATATACTCTTAAATTCAGCTGATTCTGTATCAGCTGTCCCTGTCATACCAGCCAATTTTTCATACATTCTAAAAAAATTTTGAAAAGTAATAGTAGCAAGGGTTTGGTTCTCTTCAGCCACTTTAACACCTTCCTTTGCCTCCACTGCCTGATGAAGTCCATCACTCCATCTTCTACCAGGCATCATCCTACCAGTAAATTCGTCAACAATTATAACTTGACCATCTTTGACCACATAATGAACATCCTTTTCAAAAAGCCAATAAGCCCTAATAAGCTGCTGAACAGCATGTAGCAGTTCTGATGCACGAACATATTTTTCTTCAAGTTCTCTAAGCTTTTCCATTTTTGCATGTTCATTCAAGTTCTCATCTTCTTGGATCTTTTGCGATTCTTCATCTATGTCAGGGAGAACAAAATCTCCAAGACCACTGCTACTTAGCAATTTTATGCCTTTATCTGTAAGATCGACACTACTACTTTGCTCATCAATTACACAGTATAATATCTGATCCAATTGCGGCAGCATTTTTTGAATATCTAAAATACCTTCTAATCTTAGCATCTCCTTTTTTAGAGAAGGATCATCAGCAAGGATATTTAATAAGGCTGGATTCTTCGGATCGCCTCTCTTTATTTGAATAAGTTTTGTTATAGTTTCTTCATCTGTATTACCATGTTTTAATCTTTCCTTTACTTCTCTAAGCAATTTTCTTATTATTTCTGCCTGTTTCTTCCTAAGAGTTAATACTAAAGGCTTTACTTCTAAAAATACCTTATCTGCCTTATGTTCTACAGGCCCACTGATAATTAGAGGAGTTCTTGCTTCATCTATAAGTATACTATCAACTTCATCTACTATTGCATAATAGAAATCTCTTTGAACCATTTCATCCAAACTATATTTCATGTTATCCCTAAGATAATCAAAACCAAATTCGTTATTAGTTCCATATACTATATCACATCCATATGCACTTTTTCTCTCTGAATCATTCATACCATGAACTATAACCCCTACTGATAAACCTAAAAATTTATATATATCGCCCATCCATTCTGCATCTCTTTTTGCCAGATAATCATTAACTGTAACTAAGTGAACACCTCTTCCTGTAAGTGCATTAAGATATAAAGGCATGGTAGCAACAAGGGTCTTACCCTCACCTGTCTTCATTTCAGCTATCTTCCCTCTATGAAGCACAATTCCACCTATAAGTTGAACATCAAATGGTCTCATTCCAAGAACCCTGACAGCAGTTTCTCTAACCACTGCAAACGCCTCAGGTAAAAGATCATCTAAAGACTCTCCATTTTCTAATCTTTCTTTAAACTCCTGTGTTTTTGCTTTTAGATCAGCATCTGAAAGCCTTTTCATATCAAGTTCTAATCTGTTTATGCGATCTACTATAGGCCGTATAGATCTAAGTTCTCTTTTATTTTTACTACCAAATAGCCTTTTTAAAATATCGTCTATCATTTTACAGCTCCCTCTAATTTGCTAACATGATTTTTGAGATCGACAATAATATCCGAAGCTTTATTAATCTTTTTCTCCTTAGCCATATTCTCTAATTTCAAACACAGATCGTATATCTTAGTAAGTCCTAAATTTCCAGAAGCACCTTTTATATTGTGAGATATCTCGCGTAACTTAGCATAATTTTTCTCTTTTATTGCATCTTCCATACTATTTATCTTATCAGGAAAATCATTGATAAACATACTAATAAGTTCTTTTAACAAATCTCTATCCCCGTCCACCATTTCAAGAGCCTTTTTTATATCTATCTCTGAATCATCTGATTCTTTTAGAAAATCTCTACTTTTATTTGTTAGTTTACTCTCTTTATTCTTTTTTTGAAAGATTTCAGATATTACTTCAAACAGTTCATCAGGATTTATAGGTTTTGATAAATATGCATCCATTCCAGCATCAAGACATTTCTTCCTATCTTCTTCAAAAGCATTAGCAGTAAGTGCAATTATAGGAATATCTATGCCTTCTTGCCTAAGCTTTTTTGTAGCCTCGATTCCATCCATTTCGGGCATCTGAACATCCATAAGCACAAGATCAAAATCTTCTTTTTTTAAAAGATCTATAGCCTCTTTACCATTATTTGCAATGATTACATTAAAACCTTGCTTTTCTAACATTGATGCTGCAATCTTCTGATTTACAGGATTATCTTCTGCAAGAAGTATATTTAACTTTTTGTCTATATTAATCTGCTTCTTAGGAACAGGTAGTTCTATAGCTTTATCCTTTGATAGAGTTTCTATAATAACATTAAACAATTTGGATTTTGTTATAGGTTTTAAAATATAATGAGATATATCTATGTCGCTTACTATTTCTCTTAATTGTTTGTCTCCAGAAGAACTCAACATAATAATAGGTACTTTTTTATATTCTTCAATATTCCTGATTTTCTTTGCTACTTCTATACCATCCATGCCTGGCATTTGCACATCTAACAAGATAAACTGATAGGGTTTTTTATTTTTAACAGAGTCTTCTATTCTTCTTAAAGCATCAAATCCATCTTCTGCAGTATCGCTTTCCATTCCCCAAGAATTTAATATTTCCTGAAGTATAAATCTATTTGTAGAATTATCGTCCACTATTAATGCCCTTAGACCGCGAAGATGAACATTAGTAGTCTTTTTTGTATCTTTATCTTCTGAAATTTCAAGATGTACAGTAAAATGGAATATACTTCCAATTCCTGTCTCACTTTCGACCCATATTTTACCTCCCATCATATCCACCAAATGCTTACATATACTAAGTCCCAGTCCTGTGCCACCATATTTTCTTGTAGTAGAAGAATCAGCCTGTGTAAAGCTATCAAATATCTTATCAATCTTATCAGGAGGTATCCCAATACCTGTATCGGAAACACTAAAATGAAGAATAACCTTTGAATTTTCAGATGATACCTTTTTAACACTAACTATAATTTGACCTTTTTCTGTAAATTTTAAAGCATTACCAACAAGATTTATAAGAATCTGCCTAAGTCTTACAGGATCACCTATTACATTTTCAGGAACATCAGAAGCTATATAACACAGTAACTCTAAACCTTTATCTTGTGCCTTAGCTGAAAAAGTTATACATATGTTTTCAACTAACTCTTGTAAATTAAACGGTATATTTTCAAGTTCTATACGACCTGCCTCTATTTTTGATAAATCTAATATATCATTTATTATGCCTAATAAATTGTCTGCTGAAATTTTTAGCATATCAACGTATTCTTTTTGTTCTGCTGTAAGTTCAGTTTGCTTTAAAAGCTCTGCTGCACCTACAATTGCATTCATAGGGGTCCTTATTTCGTGACTCATGCTGGCAAGAAAATTACTTTTTGCCTGACTAGCTTCTTCGGCCTTTTCCCTGGCCTCAACCAATTCTGTAACATCAACCATATTATTTACTACACCCTCATACTTACCATCTCTATATATAGGTTGAAGTCTTATTATTACATGCCTATCATATAGTTTCTTATTTATAGCAATAGGCTGAGAATTGATGTTTGTCCTAAACCTGAAAAGCAATTCTCTTATAGTCCTATAAGTATTCTTAGAGTGTATTTCATCTAAAAATTTACCTAAGACCTCTGCCTCCTTTTTTTTTGTCAATTTTAATAAAAAATCATTCACCTCTGTAACTCTATTTCTTTTATCTACAAATGCTATACCTTCTTCCATAGTAGCTATCATGCCTTTAAACTTGGCCATTTCTTTTCTCAGTTCTTCTTCTAATTTTTTTATCTCTGATATAGGCTTACCTTCTATTACCCCACCTATCACTTCACCTTTAGAATTCAACAATGGAGCCGCATTGGTAAGAACAGGAAAAGGTTGTTTATCTTTTGTATATGCAGTTATTTCAAACTGTAGCCATTTACCTTCTAAGGCAAGGAAAACTGCATCCTTTATAATCGCTCTGCTTTCTTCGTCAGGGAAAAACCAGCCTGACTCCCATAAAGGCATACCAATAACATCTTCTCTTAAAAATCCCCCCGTTTTTAGGGCTATTTCATTAATAAAAACAAGTCTACCTTCAAGATCAAATATGCCAGCAAAATTGGTCATAGAATTTAATAAATGAAGGTATTTTATAAGTTCTTCTTCCCTTTTTTTTATCTCTTGAATTGACATGCCTTCACACACTATTCCTACTATCTTGCCAGAATCATCTTTCATAGGAGTAAGAACCACAAGAGCAGGAAAGATAAGTTTTCTATTTTTAGAACACGCTTGTATTTCTACCTTCAAAGATTCACCCTGAGAAGCCTTTTCAATAGCCTCTTTTACTTTGTTTTCATCTTCTTTATCTACCCATCCAACTTCCCAAAAATATTTTCCTATAACCTCCTTTTCCTCAAATCCAAGGCTTTTTGCTACCTTCGTATTAATGAACTCCACCTTGCCATACTTATCTAAGATAGCAGCAAGACTTCTCATTGCATTTATCAAATCATAAGCTTTTTGGAGTCTGTCTTGAGTATCTTTTAATTCGGTTATATCTTGGCCTTCTGCTACTAAATATTCCACCTTCCTCTTCTCGCTTATTACAGGAGTAAGACTAAATTGTATTGTAATATATCCGTTCTTAACTCTTATTTTCTCATTGTATATGATAGCTTCTCCATTTGCAGCTCTATATATAGCCTCTTTTAACCTATTTTGAACCTTGTTATTATAAGACCACCAATATGTATCCCAAAAATATTTATTTATAATCTTAGAATACGCGAGACCGGCTGCCTCTATAGCTGTCTTATTCACCATAATAACCTTACCATCACATGCAATTTTTGCATTAAACGTACGCAAGTGATCTACATATCTTTCTAATTCTTTCTGTTTTTTCTTCTGTTCCGATATATCCTCTGCAAATATAATAAGACTATTAACCGAATTAGCCTGATCAAATATAGGAATAACAGATATTCTAACCCAAAACTCCTTTCCACCATATTTTTTTGCTACAAATTCACCTGTGTTTTTTTGAGGATTGTCAAAAACTTTATCAATAAATTTAGAAATCATATTTTTATATGACAAAAAGAAGGAAGAATAATCTTTAGATATTTTCTCCTTTATGTCATATCCCCACATTTTTATTACAGCAGGATTGAGATATTCTAATTTCCTATTTTTATTTATTATTGCAACACCATACATTTCATTGTCTATAGCTATTTTAAATATATCAGCACTTTTGTATAAATCTTTCTTGGCAAGTTCCTGCATATCTATTTATACCCTCCTTTATATATAACCTTCTTGCTCCAAAAATAATATTATTTCTTGAGCAGCTTCCTCTGGAGTAAGATTAGTAGTATCTATTTTGACCTCAGGAGACTCTGGAGGCTCATAAGGATCATCTATCCCAGTAAAACCTTTTATTAAACCTGCCCTTGCTTTTGCATACATACCCTTTCTATCTCTTTTCTCACATATTTCCAAAGGAGTTGCCACATATACTTCTATAAAACCACCATACTGCTCTATCATTTTTCTTACTTCAGCTCTTGTGATAGCATAAGGGGCGATAGGAGCACATATAGCAATACCTCTATTTTTAGTTATCTCACTTGCTACAAAACCTATTCTCCTTATATTTATATCTCTATGTTCTTTAGAAAAACCTAATTCACTCGAAAGATGTCTTCTTACTATATCACCATCTAAAAGAGTAACAGGCCTATCTCCTAATTCCATAAACTTAGCATATAGAACTCTTGCAATAGTTGACTTGCCAGCACCAGAAAGCCCGGTCATAAAAATAGTAAAGCCTTGCCTGTTAGGAGGAGGATAAGATTTTTTTAGCTCTTCTATCACTTCAGGAAAAGATGCCCATTCTGGAATCTTTTTACCTTTCCTTATTCTTTTTCTTATTTCTGTTCCTGATAAAGACACAATTTTCATACCCTTAGCTACCTTATTCTTTGGTTTATATTCATCTTCCTCTGGTAGATAAACAATTTCCTCAAAAGGTATTATAGATATTCCTATTTCTTTACTAAATTTATTCGCCATATTCCTAGCTTCGTCTGCTTCATAAAATAGTCTGCCATTACTATCAAAACCAGGACTTGCATGATTATGACCTACTATAAAATGTGTGCAGCCATAATTTTTTGCAATTATAGCATGCAGAAGAGCCTCTCGTGGACCTGCCATTCTCATAGCCAAAGGTAGCAAATTAATCATGTATGAATTAGGAGGATAATAGCGTGTTATAAGCCTGTAACATCTTACCCTTGTATAATGATCAAAATCGCCAGGTTTTGCTATACCCGCAATAGGTAATATTAAAAGATTGGCATTTGCTTGATGCATAGCCATGATAGTCATTTCAAATTGTGCCTTATGAATAGGATTTTCTGTTTGAAAACCTATTATTCTTTTCCAACCTAATCTTTTAGCATTTTGCCTTACTTCTAAAGGTCTCAACCTTAATTGTTTAAAATCAAAATGTAGAGGTAAACTTATTACTTCAAGTACTCCACCTATATAATAATCACCACCCTTCTCAAATATATATTCTACACCTGGATGCTTTTTATCAGTTGTACCAAACAGCTTTTTTGTTTCTTTCTTTTTATCAATAGGCCACATATCTTCTATATGCATTACAGCTAAAAGAAATCCTTCTGGATCTCTTAAGCCAACAGACTGACCAACTTTTAATCTCTTTGCCTGATCTTCTGATATATCCAGACATATAGGAATTGGCCAAATCAGACCACTTTTTAGCCTCATATCATTAAGAATAGATTCATAATCTTCTTGATTCATAAAACCCTTAATAGGAGAGAAGGCCCCGGATGCCAATAATTCAAGGTCACACAATTGCCTGTCATTTAATACAATATCAAATAAATCTATAGCTGCTTTTTTTAATTCCTTTGATCTATCATCATCTACTAATAGATCTACCAGTATTCCACCATATGGCGGTATGCCTATATCCATACAAAATTATCCTCCTTTGATTTTATTTATCTAAAATTAGCCTTGTTACATAGATATGTCAATTTAAAATCCTAAAAATAAAAATGTCTAAAAAAATAATATTGTTATTTTTATAAAAACTATATCTATCTACAATCTATTCTACAATCTATACCTCATTCATACTTGACACTTTCATCATTTAATCCTTAATAATATACATTACTAATCTATACATATCTATACATAGAATAAGAATGAAAAGGGTATTTATAAAAAAGGGCAGGAAAAAAAGTATAATGCTTAAACACCCTTGGATATTCTCTGGAGCAATTGAAAAAATAGACCCTGACATTAAAGCAGGTGATATGGTATTAATATGCGACAATTCTGGAAAACCTTTGGCATTAGGTTACATAAATCCATATAGTCAAATTACTATAAGAATAATTAGCTGGGATATAGAAAAAGAAAAAAGTTGGAAATATGATAAGCTTATTATAGATAAATTAAAAAATGCTATAGATTTGAGAATTAATTATTTTAACCTGTTAGAAACAAACGCTTTTAGGTTAGTAAATTCAGAGGCTGATCTATTACCCGGACTTATCATAGATAAGTACGACAAAACACTTGTGATCCAGATTCTTACCCTTGGTATGGATAGATTTAAAGACGTTATAGTGAATTTTCTTTTAGACTATTTATCGCCTAAATGCATATATGAAAGAAGTGATACCTATGTAAGAAAAAAAGAGGGTCTTCAATTGATTAAAGGACCTATACATGGAAATCCACCTGAAAAACAGGAAATATTAGAAAATGGTTATAAATTCTTAGTAGATATTAAAAATGGCCAAAAAACAGGCTTTTATCTTGATCAAAGAGATAATAGAAAAGAGCTTCTTAAATTTTGTAGAGAGAAAATTATATTAAATTGTTTTTCTTATACAGGAGCCTTTTCTGTATATGGCCTAAAAGGAGGAGCAAAACATGTAATAAATTTAGAAGCCTCTAATTCTGCGATAGAGCTTGCAAAAGAGATCATGCATTTAAACAAGTTAGATAAATACGGACAAACATTTATAGCAGGAAATGTATTTGAGATTTTAAGGGCTATGAAAAAAGAAGGCAAAAAATTTGATCTTATTATATTAGACCCCCCCAAATTTGCTCATACTCAAAGTAACTTAGATAATGCTATCAGAGGTTATAAAGAGATAAATCTTCAAGCAATGCAGCTCCTTAAACCAGGAGGAATTTTATTTACTTTTACTTGCTCAGGTACTATAAGTCATGAATTATTTTCTAAAATCATTACATGGGCAGCTATGGATTCAAAAAGGATAGTTCAAGTAATAAAAAGATTAACTCACCCTATAGATCATCCATATCTTACAAGTTTTTTAGAATCTGAATATTTAAAGGGACTTATATGTAAAATCTTTTGATAAATGTTATATATGAAAGATATTATGAAAGAAGAACTGGATTATATATTAATAGATCATACAGCTGATATTGGCATAAAGGTAAAAGCAACCAACTTGGAAGGACTATTTATAAAAGCTGCTCTTGCATTGATACATTTAATTCTGGGCAAGATACCAGAAGAAAAATATGATATATTAAAATTAGAAATAGAAGGAGAAGATATATCAGATCTTATGTTAAATTGGCTAAGAGAAATACTATACCTTTTTGAAGGAGAAAAAAAGATATTTACTAATGCAAAGATATTTTCCATAAACTACAATAGAATTTTTGCAGATATATATTATGTCCCATTTGACATAAAAAAATATGAAGTCCAATATGAAATAAAGGCAGTTACATATCATCAACTTAATGTTTTCAAAAATAACCAATATTGGCAAGCAAGTATAATATTTGATGTTTAAGAACTATTAAAGGATAATAAAATATGGATATAAAATTAGAAAAAGTTGATAAATTCAAATGGAAAATCCCAAAAATGGGAAAAATGAGGGTTCATGGTATTATATTTGCTGATAATAATCTCATAAAGATTATAAAAGAAGACCAAAGTATTATACAAGTGGCTAATGTGGCTACTCTGCCTGGAATAGTAAAATATTCCCTTGCAATGCCTGATATACATTGGGGATATGGCTTTCCTATAGGTGGGGTAGCAGCATTTGATATAGAAGAGGGTATCATATCACCTGGAGGTGTTGGTTATGATATAAACTGTGGATGTAGACTTATGACCACAAATTTAAAAGCAAATGAAATCATGCCATATCTAAGAAAACTAACATATGATCTATTTAATAATATACCTGCGGGAGTTGGTTCTACTGGATTTATAAAGTTGAACAAACAAGAAGAACAAAAAGTAGCTATCCTTGGAGCAGAATGGGCAGTAAAACAAGGATATGGCGATTATAAAGATTTAGAAACCACTGAAGACAGAGGTAAAATAGAAGAAGCAGATCCATTGGTTTTAAGTGAAAGAGCAATAAAAAGAGGACATGATCAATTGGGAACATTAGGCTCAGGCAATCA
>CAZMNC010000145.1:0-2993 GCA_964567535.1 uncultured Desulfobacterales bacterium
TTCCCAAGCTTTTTTCTTGTGCTTACAGTAGTAGCCTTTCTTCCAGGAAGTATATATAACATAATGGCAGTTATAGGTCTTACTAGCTGGATGGGAACAGCTCGTTTTGTTAGAGCAGAATTTTTGGCTTTAAGAGAACAAGATTTTGTTATGGCTGCCAGAGCTTTAGGAGTAAGTGAGTTTAGGATAATATTTAAGCATATGATGCCCAATGCTATTGCTCCTGTGCTTGTTTCCGCTACCCTTGGTATTGCATCAGCAATTCTTACAGAAGCAGGATTGAGTTTTTTAGGTTTTGGAGTTCCTCCACCGCATGCTACTTGGGGAAATATTCTCTCGGATGGTAAACGTTTTATCTTTGATGCTCCATGGTTAACCTTTGCACCTGGTATAGCCATACTTATAGTTGTACTTTCATTTAATCTATTTGGTGAAGGATTAAGGGATGCTTTAAATCCTAAATTAAGGCAAAAACAATGAATTCTATACTAAATGTTCATAATTTAAAAGTTGGTTTTTATCAAAACAATAAAATAGCAATTGCTGTAAATGAAATCAGCTTTTTTGTTAATTCTGGAGAAACTGTATGTATAGTGGGAGAAAGCGGATGTGGAAAAACAGTAACTGCTCTTTCTATACTTAGACTTATTCCACCTAATGGAAAAATAATAGATGGAAATATAATATTTAAAGATAAAAATTTAATTACTCTTGATGAAGAAGACATGAGGACTATAAGAGGAAAAGAGATATCTATGATATTTCAGGAACCTCTTACCTCTCTAAACCCTGTTTTTACTATACAAGATCAGATAGCAGAGGCCATATATGTACATGAAAAAGTAGATAAAAAAGAACTTAAACGTAGGATTATAGAGCTGTTGAAACTTGTGGGTATATCTGCTCCGGAAAAGAGACTTAATAATTATCCACATCAACTAAGTGGTGGACAGAGACAGAGGATTATGATTGCTATTGCACTTGCATGTAATCCAAAATTGATAATTGCTGATGAACCTACAACCGCATTAGATGTGACTGTACAGGCACAGATATTAACTTTATTTAAAAAGCTACAAAATAAATACGGAATATCTCTTTTATATATTACACATGATTTAAGTGTAGTGGCTAATATAGCAACAAGAGTATATGTAATGTATGCAGGTATAATTGTGGAAGAAGGGGATGTCTTTCAAATATTCTATGAATCAAAACATCCATATACCAAAGGTTTATTAGATTCTCTTCCAAAAAAGATAAATAGGGGAAAAAATTTGAAGAGTATACCTGGAATGGTTCCAGACCTTATGCATAGACCTTTAGGATGTCCATTTCATCCAAGATGCAATCTATGCAAGGATATATGTACCAAAGAGTTACCTGGCATAAAGGATATAAAAGATGGACACAGGATCAGATGTCATATTGTGGCATAATAAAGCAGATAAAATCATTTTAAGTATTAGAGGAGTTAAAAAGTATTATCCTATAACAAGTGGTGCTCTAAGAAAGGTTAATGGATACATAAAGGCAGTGGATAATATAGATTTAGATATAGCAGAGGGAAAAACTTTGGGACTTGTTGGTGAGAGCGGATGTGGTAAATCCACGTTGGCACGTTTGATATTAAAACTTATAGAGCCAGATTCTGGAAAAATATTGTTTAATGGAACAGAAATCCAATCCTTATCTGAAAAAGAGATGAAACCAATAAGAAAAAAGATGCAGATAATATTTCAAGATCCTTTTGGTTCCCTTAATCCTAAAATGAAGATAGGAGAAACCATAGAAGAAGGCTTAAAGGTGCTTGGGCTTGATACTCATGATAGAAAAGAAAAGGTAAAGGAGCTTTTGGAAATGGTGGGAATGCCAGCTGTAAGTTTTGAGATGTATCCTCACGAATTTAGTGGCGGACAGAGACAAAGAATATGTATAGCAAGGGCATTAAGTGTTAATCCTTTATTTATTGTGTGCGATGAACCTGTATCTGCTTTAGATGTATCTATTCAGGCACAAATAATAAATTTACTTAGAGAGCTTCAGACAAAATTTAATATTGCTTATCTATTTATTTCTCATAATATAAATCTTGTGGGTTATATGAGTGATATAATGGCTGTTATGTATTTAGGGCAGATAGTAGAAATAGCACCATCTGAAAAAATTTTTAGAAAACCATGTCATCCATATACAAAAATGTTACTTTCCGCTGTTCCAGAACCTGATCCCCAAAAAAAAATTTGTTTTATTTCAAAAGGAGAAATTCAAAATTTTATTGATATTCATTATGGGTGTAAATTCCAACAGAGATGTGATTTGTATACTCCTGAATGTTCAAAAACAAATATAAGACTCAAAAAGATAGATGATGCTCATTGGGTTAGGTGTATTTGTATCTGAATTTGCCTCTATATGCTGTTTTAGTTCAATTTAGACAAAACAGGGAAAATAAAGTTGTTAGTTGAATGCTGGGGCAGTAAAAACGATAAAAATAGCAAAAAGTAAGATGCATAAGTGTTTACCTCATCACAGGACATACCAAAAGAACAGAAGTTTTACTTTCCCCTGTAGAAGCTTCAGATTATGAAGGAATAGGATCTGGTCGGAAATGGGATGGAAGTTGTCCCCAGGTATCAGATTCATCCTCATACTCTGTATCAATAAAGGAAGGCTTTAGAGCAAAGAGCAGAAACCTTTCTCAGTGGCGAGAAAAGGAAGATAGATCCCAAGATAAAGGAGTTAGAGGAGGAGAACCGGAAACTAAAAGAGGATCTTATTACTCAACTTTGACACCTTAAAGTAAAAATTATTTTAAATTCAGGCACTTATCCCTCTTAAATCAGGCGTGTCCACTACAGTTTCTATTTCCACTACCCTTTTGGGTACAGCTATCCCTGCTGCCTTAAATCCAAAATAGGCCTTTCCCTTAAGCTCTGTCCTAACCAGACAACTCCTTCCCCCACTCCTAAGCTTTACCACTCGCATGCTCA
>CAZMNC010000146.1:0-24788 GCA_964567535.1 uncultured Desulfobacterales bacterium
TAATATTTTCAGGATCAAAACCTATTTTTTCTAACACAGGCTGAGTAAATTTGATCATAATAGGTGGCCCACATACAATAGCTATAGCATTTTCCGCGCTTTCTACTTTTTGTTCTGTAATAGTAGGAACAAACCCTATATTATATTTCCACTCAGGATCATCAGTAGAATCTACAGTAATATGCATTTCTATGTCATCTCTTTTTTCCCATGCCCAAAGTTCATTTTTATATAGCAAAAGCCCAGGCCTTCTAGCCCCATATATTACAGTTATTCTTTCAAATTTATCTCTATTTTCAGGATGAAGCATATACACAATACTGGATCTTAAAGTAGTAAATGCAAAACCTCCACCTATAATTATGATATTTTTACCTTGCATCCTATCCCATGGATAAGAATTACCAAGAGGGCCTCTTATCCCAAGAATATCTCCTTCTTTCATATTGTGAAGATGAGTAGTTACAAGTCCTACTTTATTTATAGTAAAAAGCAAATACCCCTGCTCAGTAGGAGAAGATGCAATTCCTATTGGAACTTCACCTTTACCTGCAACAGAAATTTCTGCAAACTGACCAGGCATATAATTGAATTTTTTTTCATGATCTGGATTGAGAAATCTTAATTTAAATGTACGGAGGGTTCTATCATCTGTCTCTACTACTATTTCCTCTATACGAACAGGATATGGAAGATATGGATTTTGCAATTTATTACCTCCTTTATTTTGCCATTATATTACATATCTCTCTTATATCCATATTTGTAGGACAATATCTTACACATCTACCACAACCAGAGCATTGCACGCCATTTTTATATTTTTCCACATAGTATTTAAGTTTATGCATAAATCTTTGTCTCACTCTTTTATACTTTTCTGCTCTTGGATTATGTCCTGATCCATGCAAGGTAAAAATTGGAAACATACATGAATCCCAGTTTCTTATACGAACCCCATTTTTACCATATACCTCATCTTGAATATCAAAGCACCAGCATGTAGGACAAAGATATGTGCATATTCCACAATTTATACATGGGAAAGATATATTATCCCATATAGAAGCATCAAAAACCTCAAGCAGAGGTTTTTTAGAAAGGGTATCAATGTCAAGATTTAACGTTATACTTTTTTCTGCTCTGTCCTTAATATAGGCAGCTTTTTTAATATCCTCATCCTTTACTTTCTCGCCGCCTTTTATGATCTCTAAGAATTGTTTACCTTTATCTGTTATGGTCTTAAATAAAAACTTATCTTCCAAGTCATATATTATGGCATCAAGCCCTTTTTCATCAAATGGACCTCCTCCTACTTTTGTGCAAAAACAAGTACTTTTAGGCTTATTACATCCTAATCCTATAAAAATAGTGGATTCGTATCTCTTTACCCACCAAGGATCTTTATATTCCGGATTGTCAAAGTTTATTTTTACTATCTGGAATGCATGGGCATCACAAGGTCTTATGCCAACAATTATTTGAGGTGAAAACTCTTTTGCAGTATCTTTAAGTATATATGCTTCAGAATCCTCTCCACATGCAAATTCAAACATCTTTTCTGATTGAGGATATATAATAGATTTCGGTGAAAGCTTGGTATTGAAAAAAGAAAAATCAGGAGATATATCCTTATTAAGAGACTCAAAAATATGATAATAATTTTCTTTTACAGGAACAAACACCTTATATTCATTTATAAGAGCATAAAGCCTTTTTATAAAATCATCTTTACTAAATGTCCTGTTCATATGCGCTCCTAAATAAAGTCATCATAATCATTTTTATTATATGCTGTAAGAAGAGGTTTTTGTTCTAAGGATAGCCCAGATTCCCAAGAAAAAATCTCCCAAGCATCCTTGTTAAGCTTCTCTGTAAATATCCTCACAGGTATAGCCATAGGACAAACCCTTTCACATGCTCCACAATCTGTACAGCGTCCAGCACAATGGAATGCTCTGAGTATATGGAATGTCAAGGTATCTGTTGGATCAATACTTTTTCCCAGCCATTGAGGTCGTGATTCATCCACAAAACATGTAGGACAATAACATAAAGGACAAACATTTCTACATGCATAGCATCTTATGCATCTCTGTATAAGTTTTTGAATATGAAATCGCCTTTTATTTAAAGGCATATTTTCTATATCTTCTACATCTCTATAAATAAGCTCACTATTTTGTTTATCTATTGGATCTGCTATTATTTCATCATATATAACAGGATTTGGATGAGTACATGTGATACAATTGTCTTGTAAGAAATCTTCTTTTTTAAAACTTTCTTTAAAATCTTCTCCAATTACAGTGAATTTGGATTCATTTTCTTTTATATCCAAAACATCTTTATTATTTACTGATGCCTGAACAAGCCTATGGTCGATGACACCTGTACACGGAATTCCTATAATATATAATTGTTCTCTTTTAATCTGTCTTTCTAAGATATGAATAACTATACTCCTGGAAGTACATCCATTAGCAATAATACCAATCCTTTCTTTGCGGCCTGTAAGATAATTGCATAGATTAAGTCCACAATTACTATTCCATATGAGCTTATCCACATCATCTGAATTGGAAATTATAGTTGGTCTTGGGAAAAAAGGATTTGTCCCTTTTTCATACCCAATAAACACATCTATTTTATTATCTTTAAAAAGTCTTTTTGCTATATTTCTTATTTTTGATGTATATTTTTCCATTTATGGAACCTCTGCTCTTTTCTTAATAAAAAAATCGGATGGTCCTAATGCCTTAACTTTATCTGCAATGATATTTGCTGTTTCAGCAAATTTTGTCCCTTCGGCAGAAGATATCCAAGAATAAAATAATCTGTTAGGATCAATACCTATAAATTCCAGGAATCTCTTAAATAACACAAGCCTCCTTCTTGCATAATAATTACTTTCAATATAATGACAGTCTCCAGGATGACAACCAGAAATCCAAACTGCATCAGCACCATTACGAAATGCGGCAAGGATAAATTTTACATCTACTCTTCCAGA
Organism: uncultured Desulfobacterales bacterium; assembly: GCA_964567535.1. Taxonomy (GTDB): domain Bacteria; phylum Desulfobacterota; class DSM-4660; order Desulfatiglandales; family JALVZP01; genus CAZMNC01. The sequence goes on from CAZMNC010000146.1 coordinate 3,014, forward strand.
ACAAGGAACCCTTATTATCCTAAAATAAGGAGGATACTGAAAACGACTTACTCCAGCCAAGTCAGCTGCACCATAACTGCACCAATTACATAGAAATGTTATTATATTTGGTTGCCATTCTTTCATGACCATACTCCCAATTCATTTATCATGCTAATGATTTGTTCTGTCCTGAAGCCATTAAGATTTATTGCACCAGACCTACATGAGGCAACACAAAGACCACAACCTTTACAAAGAACAGGATTTATAGATGCTTTCCCTATAAATCTTCCCTCTTCTATTATATAAGGTGCACCATATGGACATACATTAACACAAACACCACATCCCGCACAAAGTACAGGATTAACTTCAGCAATATTACCTTCTGACAAAACTTTATCCTTTGTAAGTAAGGTCATTGCTCGTGAAGATGCTGCTTTTGCCTGAGTTATTGCTTCATCAATAGGCTTTGGATAATGTGCCATACCACATAAATATACCCCATCTGTTGCAAACTCTGAAGGAGCAAGCTTTGGATGGGATTCCACAAAAAATCCGTCTTCATTTAAAGGTACTTTAAAAAGCTGGGCAAGTCTTTCATCTTTATAGGAAACAATAGCAGATGCAAGCACTAATAAATCTGAGGGTATAATAATATCCCTTTTTATAATATGATCCTGTACCATCACAATAAGATGCCCATTTTTCAGCTTCACGTTTGGTTTATTATTTAAGTAGTATCTTATAAAGAAGATTCCTTTTCTTCTGGCTTCAAGATAGAGTTTTTCTCTCTCTCCATAAGTGCGGATATCGCGATAGAGAATATATATATTCAAATCTGGATTTAACTCTTTAAGATAAAGAGCATTCCTTATAGAATGAGTGCAGCATACTTTTGAACAATAAGGCCTTTCAGGTTCTCTTGATCCCACACATTGTATAAACACAACATTTTTTATTTCTTGTAATAAAGGATCATTTTTTATAAGTTTTAGGTCTAATTCCAAGCTTGTTATAACTCTTGAATCTTGTCCATACAAATATTCCTTAGGTCTATATTCTTTGGCACCAGTGGCAATAATAACAGCACCATGTTCTATAAACTCTTCTTGACCATTATACACTATTTTTGTTTTAAAATTCCCCACAAACCCATCTACATCTTTTATTTCAGAATTTGTATATACTTTTATGTTTTTATCTTTATATATATCTTCTATAAGCTTGCTTAACTGAATTCTAACATCTTCATTTTTCCATGTTCTAAATATGTTTAAGGCATTACCCCCTAAACAAGAACTTTTTTCTATCAGATATACCTTATGGCCTTGAGCAGAAATACTCTTTGCTGCTGTCATTCCAGCAATTCCCCCACCTATAATAAGCACATTTTTATTAACACCAAGTTCTGCTTCCTTTAATGGCTCCATTAAAGCCACTTTTGCTACAGCCATCTTTAAAAGATCTTTTGCTTTTTCTGTAGCCTCTTCTGGATAGTCTCTATGTACCCAAGAATCCTGATTTCTAATATTAACCATTTCAAATAAATATTTATTAAGCCCGGCATTTATAAGGGTTTCTTGAAATAAAGGCTCATGTGTTTTTGGTGTACAAGCAGCAACTACTATTCTATTAAGTCTCTGTTCCTTTATAACCTCAGAAATTCTGTCCTGAGTATCCTGAGAACAAGTATAAAGATTGTCTTCCACATATTCTACAAAAGGCAATTTCTTTGCATATTCTTTTAGTGCATTGATATTAATTACACCTCCTATGTTTATACCACAATGACATATAAACACCCCTATTCTGGGACGTTCTCCAATAACATTAATCTCTTCAGGAAACTCTTTTTGTTTTACAAGTGTTCCTCTTGATTCATTTAACAATATTCCTGCTTCACATGATGTGGCACTTGATTCCATAACAGATGTTGGAATATCTTTTGGATTAGCAAGAGTTCCACATACATATATACCTTTCTTAGACGTAGAAACAGGAAAGAAGGTATTTGTATCAAAAAAATTATTCTCTGTGAGATGAATCCCTATTTTATTTGCAATCCTAATATTGTCATCTGTTACCTCAAACCCTATGGATAAAACTACTATATCAAATGATTCTATTTTAATATTTCCATTATTATCTGAGTATCTAAGCATAAGATTCTGTGTAACTGGATCTACTTCAATAGTATGAATTCTACATCTTATAAATCTAACCCCTTCTTCCTTAGCTCTTTCATAATATCTTTCATAATCTTTACCATATGTCCTCATATCCATAAAAAATATCGCACAATCTAAACTACCGGTGGCATGTTCTTTAGCAATAACCGCCTCTTTTATGGCATACATGCAACAAACAGAAGAACAATATGGATGATACCTAATATCTCTGGAACCAACACATTGAATCCAGGCTATCTTTTTAGGCTCTTTATTATCGGACGGCCTCAAAAGCCTTCCAAGGGTTGGCCCAGAAGCAGAAAGAATTCTCTCAAATTCAAGACTTGTCAAAATATTAGGACATCGGGGATAAAGATTTCCTATTTTTTTAGGATCAAAAGCCTTATTACCTGCAGAAAATATAATAGCTCCTGTGCTTATCTCTATAATTTTCTCTTGCTCATAATGATTTATAGCATTTGCTTTACATACCTGAACACACTGAAAACATTCACAACAATAGCCACAATTAAGGCATCTACTTGCTTCAGATTTTGCTTCTTGTTCAGAATAGACAAGTTCTACCTCTTTAAAGCCTTTTTTCCTCTCTACTAATGGAATCTCAGGAATTGGCCTCCTTTTAATCTTTTCTATATCTTCTGGTATAGGTCTAAACTTATCCCCTTGGTATTTAATTTCTCTGTTTATTCTTAAATCTTCACCTTGAATAAATCTTCTTATAGATTCAGCCGCCTCCATTCCTGCTGCCACTGCCCTTATAGCAATATCAGGTCCTGTTTGAACATCACCTCCACAAAAAACTCCCTTAATATTGGTTTCATATGTAACGGGATCTACTTTTACAGTGCCATTAGGATTCAAATCAAGTCCAAAGGAAGAAAGCAATTCTTTATCTGGTCTCTGTCCAATAGCTAATATTAGTTGATCTACAGGGATTTCATGTTCTGTTCCTGGTATTGGAATGGGTCTTCTTCTGCCTGATGCATCAGGCTCACCAAGCTGCATCTTTATACACTCTATAGCCTTTATTTTATTATTTTCTTTTATGATTCTCTTAGGAGCTATAAGATAGATAATTTTTACCCCTTCCTCTTCAGCAGCATCCACTTCTTCTTTTAATGCCGGCATTTCTTGCCTTGTTCTTCTATAAAGGATGTTAACTTCTTCTGCTCCGAGCCTAATAGCAGCTCTTGCTGCATCTATTGCCACATTTCCACCACCTATAACAGCCACTCTTTGACCAATTTCTATTTTTTCATGGCTATTCACCTTTCTTAAAAACTCTATTCCTTGAACTACTCCTTTTGCATCCTCGCCCTCAATCCCTAAATTCATTCCTTTATGAGTGCCAACAGCTATATAAACAGCCTTATATCCCTGGTCAAAAAGGAAATTTATATCTTTAACATAGGTATTTACCTTTATTTTTACTCCTAAATTTTGGATATAATTTATTTCTTTCTTTAAAATAGTCTTAGGCAATCTATGGTCAGGTATACCAAATCTAAGCATACCACCTGGTTCGGGCATAGCTTCAAATATAACAGATCTTATCCCTTTTTTTATAAGATGATATGCACAGGAAAGTCCTGCCGGACCGCTTCCTATTATTGCAACCTGAGGTTCTCCTTTTTTAATAGGTTCTACAGGAATATTATCAAGTTCGGCATTATCAGCAGCAAACCTTTTCAATGCCCTAATAGAAACGGATTCATCTATCTCTCTTCTTCTGCATACTTGTTCACATGGATGTGGACATATCCTCCCAATTACCCCAGGAAGAGGCAATTTATCAGCAATTATATTTAAAGCCTCTTGATATTTTCCTACCTTTATCAACTGAACATAAGCCTGAACATTAATTCCACATGGACATGCCTGTCTACATGGAGCCTTGTCCGCCTTTTGAATGCAATAGGTGCCAGGGATAGCTTGGGCATAAAGTTTAAATACAGCCTTTCTATTAGAAAGGCTTTCATTATAAGGATCCTCTAATTGAACAGGACATGCCTCTGCACATTCCCCACATCCAGTACACTTATCAACATCTATATACCTAGGATGCTGAAGAAGTTTTACCCTAAAATTACCCGCTTCTCCAGCGATATCTAACAATTCTGAATTAGTTATGATATCTATATTAAGATGCCGGCCGACCTCGACCAGTTTAGGAGAAATAATTCACATAGCACAGTCATTGGTAGGAAAGGTTTTATCAAGTTGAGCCATCATCCCACCAATAGCACTATCTCTTTCCACCAAATATACATAATAGCCACTATTAGCAAGATCAAGAGCTGACTGCATTCCCGCGATTCCGCCACCAATGACCATAACTGAGCCTTTTGGCTTTTTCAAAACCATTTATATTACTCCTACTTAATATTCTACGAGCTTCCTTTATCATAAAAAATACTTTTTCTCAATTACAAAACTTGCCATCTCTTCCATCTCTGTCCAAACTTCTTCAGGAGATATAGAATAAAGACATTCTAAACTATAAGGACATTCTCTTCTAAAACATGGGGAACAAGGAATATCATGTTTTATTACTTTCACATATATACCCTTAGGCCCTGTAGCATAAGGATCAGTAGAACCAAATATGCCAATAGTAGGCACTTCAAGAGCTGCTGCTATATGCATAAGCCCTGAATCATTACTCACAAATATGTTACATCGTTTTATAATAGCCATAGATACACCCAAACTTGTTTTTCCACTTATATTAATAGCCTTTTTTGACATTAAATCAGCAACTTTAGCACATATTTCATATTCTTTATTACTTCCCATAATCACAACCTTTGCATTCCATCTTTTTACTGCCCAATCTCCAATCTTTGAAAAATATTCAACAGGCCATCTTTTTGCAGGCCCATACATTGCACCAGGAGCAAGGCCTACTATAATAGAATTACTGTTTGTTCCAACATGAATCAAAATATCCTTGGCTTTCGTAATATATTCGTTCTTTAAATAAAGAACAGGAAATTTATCTTGAACTTTAATACCTAATGTACTTATTATATCTAAATAATTTTTTATATGATGCTGCATTGATTTTCTTTTTACTGGATGAGTCAAAAGGGCACTTCTTAAATCTGTATTAAGGCCTATCCTCGTTTTGATACCTGAAAAATAAGCTATAAGTGCAGCCTCAAATGCATTTTGAAAAAGGATTGCTATATCAAAATTTTTTCTTTTTATTACTTTTATTATACGTAATAGATTCTTTAAATCCTGTAGTTTTTGTCCTTTTTTATCATATATAATAAAATCATCCACCGCGGGGTGAGATTCAAATATAGGAAGGACCCATGGTCTTAAAAGCACACATATATAACTATTAGGAAAGCTCTGTTTTAGATGCTCAAGAGCAGGAAGACTCATAACTGAATCCCCTATCCAGTTAGTAGCCCTTATTAATATTCTATTTTTTTTTGTACTTTTCATAAGCCTTATCAATAAAATCAAAAAATCTATCTTTGTCTTTTATTAAAAGTTTTACTTTTATATATCCTATATTCAAATCCTTTTTCATTATTCTTACCCAATCTTTTTCAGTAGTTAATATGAAATCTGCATTTCTTATATTCTTCTGATAAATTAACTCATTTATATCCTCTTCTTTAAACCAATAGTGGTCAGGAAATCCTTTAAAAAACACAACCTTTGCTCCAAGACGATATAATAGATTTTTAAAGCGGATGGGTCTTGATATACCTGCAAAACCTACAACTCTTTTATTTTGAAGTATATGAATAGGCATCTTTGAATCATGATAAAATATCAAAGACTCTGCCATATAATGGGCAATATATACTGCATTTAAATTACTTAAATTATATGCAGATAATTCCTGTGGAACATGGTCTCCATCAGTAATAACACATATATCCGCCCTTGATATATGATTTATTGGTTCTCTTAATGGCCCAGAAGGAAGTAATCTTTTATTTCCAAATGGCTTATCTGCATTTACAAGCACTATATCTACATCTCTGTTGAGATAAAAATACTGAAATCCATCATCCAATATAAAGAAATTTACTCCATAATATTTCCATATATAAAAACCAAGCGCATATCTATTTTTTGATACAGCAACTATTACTCCTTTTAGTCTATTAGCAATAAGATAAGGTTCGTCACCTGACTGCTTAGGGGAAGTAATTAGATCTACTCCATCTGAAACTAAAAGCCATCCTTTGTAATCTCCTTTATATCCTCTTGATAGTACAGCTACCTTGTAACCCTGTTCTTTTGCCCATTGGGCTATCTCAATAACCATCGGGGTTTTGCCTGTACCGCCTACTGTGATATTTCCAACACTTACAACAAAACCAGGCAATTTTACCTTCTTTATTATTCCCTTTTTATAAACAAAAAGACGCATTTTAACGGCTATCTTATAAAGCAGAGATAATGGATATAAAAGATAGGATAATTTAGAATCAAATATGTCTTCTCTTAGCATATGACAATTACAATAATGCAGAACTTATGAGTTGTACTACTTTTTTTACTGCTCCTCTATTTTTTTGAACAAAAGAATAGCAAGCATTTCTCATTCTCATCCTATAATCAAGATCTTTTATAAGCCTAAATATAGATTTATACAGTTCATCTTTATTATTTACCATTATCCCACCTCCACTGCTCAACAAGGCTTCTGATATGTCTTTAAAATTAAACATATGAGGACCAAATATTACAGGGCATCCAAAATATGCTGGTTCAATTATATTATGCCCACCAAAAGCCACCAGACTTCCACCCACAAATGCTATATCAGCTATACCATATAACCTTGCTAACTCCCCAATACTATCAACCACAATTACATCTCCCTTTGACTTTACAGGACATTTTGATCTCAATTCAGGATTAAGCCCTATATATTTTGCTTTGTTAAACACTTCTTTCGCCCTACTTACATCTCTAGGAGCAATAATAAGAAAAAAAGCAGGAATATTATCTTTTAATTTCTTGAAAATGCTAAATATTACCTCTTCTTCTCCCGGATGGGTACTTCCTGCCACCAATACCATCTGATTATCAAGAATACCCAATATATTTTTCCATTTTTTCTTCTCTTCATTGGATATAGAACCAAAATCTCTATCAAATTTTATATTCCCTGTAGCTATAACTTTATCTTTATCTATTCCAATTCGTATAAGCCTATTTCTATCTAATTCTGATTGAACCATGCATAACTCAAAATAATTAAATATATATTTTGTGATTTTTGAAGCTTTAGTGTATCTAAAATATGTTTTAGGAGATATACGGCCATTTACCAAAAAACTTTTAATTTTTTTTAAATTTAAATAATAAAGTAAAAAAGGCCATATATCAGTTTCTATTAAAATAAATACACTGGGGTTAATCTGATCTACAAATCTTTTTACAGACCACCAAAAATCAAATGGAAAATAATATAATATTTCTACTTTATTCTTTAATTTTTTTTCTGCTATTTCCATTCCTTTTTTTGTGGTAACAGTTAGTAAGATATTCTTATTGCACACCTTTAATAAAAAATCGATCAAAGGTACAACAGATAACACCTCTCCTACAGAAAGAGCATGAATCCACAATGGTCTTTTATCAAATGTTATGGATGGGAGCGTCAATGACCATCTTTTCTTAAACCTCTCATTAGTACATGTCAAAGGCAGTAACAGGGTAGATAGAAATGTCCAGCATAAATTATAGGGAATAAGCCACATAGATTAAGTCCTCACAGGAAGCTCTATTACAAAGCAAGTGCCTTTAGGCTGGTTATCATAAACCCTAATAAAACCATTATGATCAGATATAATAGTATTAGCAATGGTCAGTCCAAGACCTGTGCCATGTTTTTTAGTAGAAAAATAGGGCTCAAATAATCTATTTCTATATTCTGATGGAATTCCAGGCCCATTATCTGATATTTTTACATTAACTATTTGTAATTCCTTATCATAACCTAATTCTATTGCGACACAGCCTTTACCTTCCATTGCTTCTACAGCATTTTCAAGAATGTTTATTATTGCTCTCTTTATTTGGGACTTATCCAGATTAAGAACAGGTATATCCCCATTTTTATTAAATATAAAATCTACCCCTTTATGTGCCTCTCTGAATAAGCTCAATGTTTCCAAAATAATTTCTTTTATGTCAGAAGGAATAGGGTTAGAAGCAGGCATTCTTGCAAACTTATGAAATTCATTTACAAGTCTTTTTAGCTCATCAACCTGATTGACTATCATATCTGTACATTCCTTTAAGATTTTTCTCTCCGATTTATCTAACCTTTCAGACAGTCTTCGCCTTAATCTCTGAGCAGAAAGTTGAATAGGAGTAAGCGGATTCTTTACTTCATGGGCAATCCTACGAGCAACCTCTCTCCAAGCAGCCATTCTATGAGCTTTTTCTATCTCAGTAAGATCTTCAAATACAGCTACTATCCCCATATTATTACCCTTTTCATCTCTGAGAAGATTCAAGGAAATTAAAAGACTCAAGCTCTTGTTTTTCATAGCAAGATTAATTTGTTTTTTTACATGCCCTTTTAAAATAAGAGATCTGTCTTTTAAAAATTCATCTATTATATCTACATAATTTTTGGGAAGCACTTTTCTATAGTTCTTATTGATAACTTCTTCCGCTCTAAGATTTAGCATATTCTCGGCAGATTTATTTATTGTTTGAATCCTTCCTTGTGAATCAGCAGAGATAACCCCAGCAGCAACATTTTTTAAAACTATTTCCATATATATGCGTCTTTGCTCTAATTCTATGTTACTTTTAACCAATTCCTTATTTGTCTCTTCAAGCCTTTCTTTGCTTTGTTTTAAATCAGCAGTCATTTTATTAAAAGAATTTACTAAATAGCCTATTTCATCTTTTGCTTCTAAATCTATATAGAAATTATAATCTCCTGTTGCTATACGGTTTGTTGCCTCTACAAGCTCTCTTATAGGTACAGTTATCTCTTTTGAAAGGTAGAATCCAAACCATATAGAAGAAAATATTATCAATAATGTAACAATAGAAATAGTAATCATATTGCTGAGCTTTATTGGCTGTTTCATCATCTTTAGCTGTTTATATTCTTGCACCCCTTTAGCGATGGTATCCAGTTTATTCACAAGCTCTTTAGGAACAAATTTAGACAATACAATAACACCTACAACATTATTAGGTCTAACTCTTGAAAATATAGGAAATAATACAAAAACCATATCACCATATGAAAAAGAATGAATAAAATTAACAGACCTTCTAAGTTTTATCACTCTCTTTATTATCTTTTTATTCAACACCTTTATTATGGAAATCGAATCAAATCCCTTTTTATAAGAAGCTGCAATTAATAAGGCATCCTTAGAGGAATATATATGGATACTTGGAAGATTGTATTCAGCTCTTTTTTTGTCTAAAAATTTCAATAACTTATTCCTGTTATATCTTAGCATATAAGCTCTTTTAGTTATAAGATGACTTAAGATATTGCCAAAATATACTAACTGATCAGAAGTCTGTTTGTAATAAGTCCTGCCTATCTCTAAAGAATTTTTTAGAGATCTATCAATTTGGAGATTAAACCAAAATTCTATTGAAGAGGATATAAACTTTACAGAGATAAAAAATAAAATAACTGTAGGTATAAGAGATAAAGTAATAAAGGCAAGTACCAATTTAGTCCTAAGTCTTGCCCCCATTACATTCTTTTTTCTTTCAAATAATAGTTTAACCAGATTTCTAACTGTAAGATATAAAAGTAAAAGCAAAAGGATGATATTTAGATTTATTAAAGCAAATAAAAGTATATTAGTCGAAAGAGGCAGGTTTAGGCCCCAGCCCATAAGCCTGACACCCAAAAATGTAAGAACGGATATAAGGATACTCAAGAGTATTATTAAATATCTCTCTCTTCGCCGTCTCTTGAGATCCTGCCTCTTAGATTCCAAATACTCGCTCATAATGGAATATTAATTAATATATGATGTTAACTTTGTACCATTTGGTATCAAAATTCCACAAAGACAAAAAAAACAGCACATAGTGTAAATGTAAAGGAAGCTTAATCTTATCAAGTTCTGCTTTTAATCTAAGTTGATAGATTTCGCCTTTTTTAAGACCTTTAAGATTAATGACCTTTAAATTGGATATATGAGCAAGCATTTTTTTTGCCTGTTCAATGTTTTTTAAGCACACTTCCTTAGGATTTGACTCTGATAATTGGACTTTATATATCTTTTTTATACTGTCATATTGAACAGCATGGATAACCTTTAAATCTGTTATTTTTTTATCTTTCCACCATTTCTTAACCTTATACAAACGGATTAAAAAAACAAATCTGGTGTTAACTCCATTTTTAATTGCCTGAATCATCTTATCTGTAAAACAATTTGTTACTTTAAAAGATATCATAAGATAATTATGTTTTATATTGGTGGTTATATCTTTGATATATGCCTCTCTGGCATATACATTATTTGGACATAAAAATATCGGGTAAATTATAAACAGTAATATATGCACATATAATATAAAGGATTTTATCTTTTTCATAAGTTATATTCTATACTTATTAGAATTTCAGCTTCATTCTGTAATTTCTATTTTTAGTTTTAAATAAATAAGCCGCTGATACCAAGGCTTCTGCCCATGTGTTATGGCCCTTTGCATGAATATGAGTATATGTAGCAAGCACATTTTTCCTGCACAAACCATCTTTTTTATCACATATACCATTTCCCCTAATCACCCTAAAAACAAATTTTATATCTTTTGTATCTGTTATAAAAGGTTTTGAATAATGGAACTCATGGCCTCTTATTATATTACCTACTTTAAAAAACGGATTTGATTCACAAACCTCAATAATAGTATACCCATGCCCTTGAGGTTTTTTCTCTAAAAAAAATTTTACAGGCAAAACCCCTACCATCGGATATTCCTTATCTTCCATAATAAGAGATTGACCAAGATACATGAATCCTCCACATTCCGCATAAACAGGTAATCCTTGCTCTATCTTATTTCTTAAGTCTCCTTTTATTTTATCATTATTTGCAAGAAATTGCGCCTGTGTCTCAGGAAAACCTCCACCTATATATATAGCATCCACATCAGGGATATAATCATTATTTATCGCATCTATCCTTATAAGATCGGCCCCCATACTTTTTAAAAAATCAAGGTTTTCTGGATAATAAAACCAAAATGCCTTATCTAAAAAAAAACCGATCTTGACAGGTATTGAACAAGGACTTGAAGATTTAAAATAGTCTACTGTTAAAGAAGAAACTTTTACAGTAATATCTTTTATAAGTTTTATATCTACATATTTCTTAACTATATCCCTTGCCCAATATATTATTTCTTCTGCTTGTTCTCTCTCCTGATAAGGAACAAGTCCCATATGCCTTTCTTTTAGGAGATTTTTTCTTAACTTTGGGATAACGCCAACTACAGGGATACCACAATAATTATCAATACAGGCCTTTATTAATTTCTCTTGTCTATATCCAGCCACTTTATTTAAAATAACTCCTCTTATATTTAATTCTGGATCAAATACTTGACAGCCCCTTAATATTGCTGCGGCAGTTCTGGTGGTCATAGAAACATCCAAAATCAAAAAAACAGGAGTATCTAAAAGTTTTGCTAATTCTGCGGTACTATATTTTCCTTTAAGATCCATTCCATCAAACAGTCCTCTATTGCCTTCAACAATAGCAAAATCTTTTAGATAAGTATTAAAAACAAAAGAAGAAATTAGCTCATTAGTACTCATCAAAAATGGATCTAAATTAAAACACTTATTACCTGAAGCCAAAGAAAGCCAGCTTGGATCAATAAAATCAGGGCCCTTTTTAAATACAGCTATATCATAGCCCTCTTCCTTTAGAAAGGAAGATAATCCCATAGAAATCAAGGTCTTACCTGATCCCCCCCTTAGTGCAGCTATCGTTAATCTTGGACATTTGGAAATCATACCAAAAATATACTAATATTTTAAAATCTGTCATTAAAAACTTTTGTCTCTTGTCTCTATTTGTGGTAATTTTACATTATTCTTGACTTTGCTTATCACATTAGGTTATTTTTTCAAAACCTTATAAAAAAAATAGAGGAAGGGAAAAATGGCAAGAAAAGCAGAACAAATTAGAAATATAGCCTTAATAGCACACGTAGGATCGGGAAAAACTTCTCTTGGTGAAGCAATGTTGTTTAATGGCAAGGTAACTACAAGAATAGGAAGAGTAGATGATGGAAGTTCCAATTTTGATTTTGAACCAGAAGAAATAAAAAGAAAAATAAGTATAAGTAGTGCGATTCATTATTGTGAATGGAAAAAACATATTATAAATATTATAGATACTCCAGGAGACGATAATTTTCTATCAGAAACAAAACTTGCTCTTCAAGGCGCAGATGGAGCTATACTTGTAATAGATGCAACAGCAGGGGTAAAGGTTGGTACAGAAAAGGTATGGGGATTTGCTGATGAACTTTCCCTGCCAAAACTCATATTTGTAAGCAAAATGGATAGAGAAAGAGCTAACTTTTTTAAAGTAGTAGATGAAATCAACAGTACCTTCCAAACAAAAGCAACCCCTATATTCCTTCCTCTGGGAGAAGAGGATAAATTTGAAGGCTTAATAGATTTGATCAAAATGAAGGCCTATATATATGAAAAGGATGGAAGCGGAAAATTCAAAACAGCAGACATTCCGGAAGACACAGCAGATATGGCAGAAGAGTGGAGAGAAAAAATGATAGAAAACGTAGTGGAAGTAGATGACGAGCTTATGGAAAAATATCTGGAAGGGGAAGAATTAAGTCATGAAGAATTAGAAAATGCCCTTTTTAAATCAATAAAATCTCAGATTATTATTCCCGTTACATGCGGAGCATCTACAATTAATGTGGGCATCTCTCAATTGATGGATACCATTATTCATGGAATGCCATCTCCTTTAGAAAAAGGAACAAAGGAAGGAACAAAACCTGGTACAGAAGAAGTTATAAAAAGAGAACCAAAAGAAGAAGAACCTTTTTCATCTATTGTATTCAAAACAGTGGCAGATCCTTTTGCTGGTAGGCTCTCTATAATAAGAATATTTTCAGGAATCATCAAATCAGATTCTACTGTATATAATCCAAATAAAGAAATGCAAGAAAGGGTAGGACAGCTTTTATTAATGGAAGGCAAAAAACAAAAGCCTATAGAAGACGCAGGTCCGGGTGAAATTGTGGCTGTAGCAAAACTAAAAGAGACCACTACAGGGGATACTCTATGTGACCCAAACAATCCTATCATATTTAAACCAGTAGATGTATTACCTGCAGTGCTTTCATACGCTGTTGAAGCAAAAGAAAAGGGGAGTGAAGATAAGCTGTTTACTTCTCTTGCAAGGCTTGTTGAAGAAGATCCTTCTTTAAAATTGGACAGAGATCAGGCAAGTTCTGAAATAATTCTTTCTGGTAGAGGGCAAATACATTTAGAAGTAGCCTGTGAAAGACTAAAGAGAAAGTTTGGTGTAGAAGCAGAATTAAAGCCAGTAAAAGTCCCTTACAGAGAGACAATTAAAAAACCTGTAAAAGGCGTTATATATAGACACAAAAAACAAACTGGTGGTAGAGGACAATTTGCAGAAGTTCATTTTGATGTATTTCCATTGGATAGAGGATCAGGATTTGAATTTAAAGAAGAACTTACAGGTATGAATGTGCCCAGAAATTTTGTGCCTGCTGTTGAAAAAGGAGTAACAGAAGCTCTTCAGAATGGCGTGCTGGCAGGATATCCTGTTGTAGACATAAAAATTAGGTTTTATGATGGAAAATCGCACGAAGTAGATTCTTCTGATATGGCATTTAAAATTGCTGCAAGCATGTGTACAAAAAAGGCGCTACAGGAAGCTAATCCTGTTTTATTAGAACCTATAATGAAACTTGAAGTAACTGTCCCGGAAGAAGTAATGGGAGATGTTATGGGAGATTTAACAGGTAGAAGAGGTAGAGTACTTGGTATGGAAAGCAAAGGCAGGTATCAGGTAATAAAAGCAGAAGTACCTATGGCTGAAATACTAAGATATGCTCTTGATCTAAATGCTATTACAGGAGGGCGAGGAACATTTAAAGCAGAATTTTCACACTATGAAGAGGTTCCTCCCCAATTAGCAGAAAAAATAATAGCTAATACTAAACAGGAAAAAGATAAAGACTAAATAGATAAGATGATAGATAAAAGAGTAGCAATTTTAGTTGTAAGTGACAAAGCCTCAAGAGGGGAAAGGGAGGATAAAGGGGGAAATATTGCTGGAGAACTTCTACAAAAATATGGATTTAATATAGTGGAAAAAAGAATAGTACCTGATGAAAAAGAAAAAATAATTGAAGTTTTAAAAGAATGGTCAGACATATCAAATATTCCTTTAATAATTACTACGGGTGGAACAGGCGTAAGCCCAAGAGATGTAACACCTCAGGCGACAAAAGAGGTGATAGAATTTGAAATACCAGGCATTGGGGAAGCTATGAGGGCAAGGAGTCTTGAAATTACTCCTCATGCAATGTTATCCAGAGCAATAGCGGGTATAAGAAAAAAAAGCCTTATAATAAATCTTCCTGGTAGTCCCCCTGGGGTAAAAGATAACCTTTTAGTAGTAATACCTGCCTTAGAACATGCCATTTTAAAGATTTCTGGTGACCAATCAGAATGTGTACAATAACGTCATGCATTACATAAATTGGGAAATAGATGAAGATGTTGCTATAGTTATTATAAATAGAGCTGAAAAGAAGAATGCCTTAAACAAAGAATTAAGAGAAGAGTTATATAAAGTTCTCTTTCATATAAGGTCTATAGAAAAAAATATCAAAGCTATAATAATTACAGGCATAGATGATGTATTTATAGCAGGAGCTGACATTTCAACAATGAAAAGATATTCGGAACAAGATGCCAAAAAGGCATCTATTCATGGAAATAACATATTCCTTTATATAGAGGAGATGGAATTACCAGTTATAGCTGCTATAAATGGTTGGGCATTAGGAGGAGGATTAGAATTGGCACTTTCGTGTGATATAAGAATATGCAGTGAAAATGCAAAACTGGGACAGCCTGAAACAAAATTAGGTATAATACCGGGATATGGAGCAACTTTTAGATTGCCAAGAATAATAGGAATGGGAAAGGCAAAAGAGCTTATACTTACTGGAAAGATAATAGATGCATATGAAGCAGAAAAGATCGGCCTTGTAAATAAAGTGGTAAAAAAAACTGATCTTATACCTAAAGCCAAAGAAATAGCAAGAAGCATTTCAGGAGCCAAGATTGCCATTAGTTTTGCCAAAAAGGCTCTGAATAAGGCCTTTGACATGAAAAAAGAGGATGCAATACAATATGTATCTAACCTTTACGGAAAATTATATAATACCTACGACACAAAAGAAGGAATATCAGCTTATTTAGAAAAAAGGAAACCCCTTTTCAAGGGTAAATAAGGAGGTGTACATGCAAAAGCCCATAAGGATAACCCCCAATTTTTACCAATTAGGAACAAAACAATTTCCTGCTTATTTATCTATTGGGCAGATAGGAATGATAATAGAAGGGGGTACAGGTCCTACTGCAGAAATAATAATAGAACAAATAAAAAGATTGGGCATAAACCCAAATAGAATCATGTATATTGCTCTTACCCATACTCATTCAGATCATATAGGAGCTATCCCGAGACTAAAAAAAATACTCCCTCATGTAAAAGTGATAGCAAGTTCAATAGGAGCAAAGATATTAAAAAATAATAACATATTAAAAGAGTTTTTGTGGATAGATAAAAATATATCAGAACTTCTCAAAAAAAAGAACGAAATTAATGAAATTCCTCAACCTTTAGATAATTATGATTTTTCTGTAGATATAATTGTAAAAGAAGGAGATAAAATAGAATTAGGATCTAATATAACATGGCATGTATATGAAACACCAGGACATTCCCCTTGTCATTTGGCATATTATGAAGAAAAAGAGAAATCTTTGGTAATAGGTGATGCAAGTGGATTCTATGTACCAGAAAAAGATGTATTTTGGCCTAACTATTTCGAATCTCTAAAAAAATATATTAATTCTATACAAAAACTGGCGCAGTTAAATGCAAAAAGGGGAGTATTAAGTCATAACTGTGTTATTGAGAAAGATCTCCAGGATTATTTCAAAAGAGCAATAGATGCCACTATTACATATCATAATGAAATGCTGGAAAGAGTTAGAAGAGGTGAACCTATTGAAGAGATTGCTATTGACAAAGCTAATTGGGTCAATAGTTTAACTGATATTCAACCTTATAAAGTCATGCTCAACCTAAGCAAGCTATTAATAAAGCGATCTCAAGAGGCAGAAAAAGACATTAAAAAAGGAGTGTAAAATCATGGCAGGAGAGAAAAAGCCCGCTGATAAAAAAAGTCCAGAAATAAAATCTGCAAAAATGCTTAAAGAAGTAATGAAAAAACACTTTTATGAACTTGATGAAGCAACAAAAACAGGGGCTAAAAAGATAGCCTGGTGTACCAGTGTTGGGCCAGCAGAGCTTGCCTTGGCAGCAGGATTTCTGGTTTTTTATCCAGAAAATCATGCAGCAATTATGGGGGCAAACAGAAGTGCTATGGAATATATTCCAGTTGCAAATGCATATGGTTATTCTCCGGATATCTGTTCATACCTTACAAGTGATATTGGTGCATATCTAAGAGGTGAAACCCCGTTAAAAAGAGCTTATGGGATAGAACAAGTTCCAAAACCAGATGTGCTGTTATACAACACAAACCAATGTAGAGACGTATATGATTGGTTTAGCTTTTATGCAAGAGAGTTTAATGTTCCTATATATGGTATAAATACGCCGAGGAATCAACCTAAGATAAGAGAAGACGTAGTAGAAGTATGTGCAAGACAAATGGAAGAGATAGTTCCCCACCTGGAAGAAATCTCAGAACAAAAGTTTGATATAGATTACTTTAGAGAAATAATAGCAGATTCTCTCAAGTGTTCTATCTTATGGGAGGAAGTGCTTAATACAGCAATGAATGTGCCGGCTCCTGCCACCTTTTTTGATCACTGTGTACATATGGGACCCGCCGTAGTTATGAGAGGACGAAAAGATGCAATAGAGTATTATGAAACTCTTCTTGAGGAGCTTAAAGATAGAATTAAAAACGGAATCTCTGCGGTTTCAGAAGAAAAACATCGCTTTTATTGGGACGGTATGCCTATATGGGGAAAACTTAGAGCTTTGAGTAATGTTTTTGCAGAGCTAAATAGTGCTGTAGTAGTTAGCAGCTATTGCAATAGTTGGGTTTTTTCTGCATTTGATCCAAAAGATCCCTTTAAGAGCATGGCAAGGGCATATTGTTCTATATTTATAAGTCAAGATGATAATTTTAAGGAAAATTATATAGCTGAGAAAGTAGAAAAATTTAAGATAGATGGCATAATATTCCATGACTCTAAAACATGTCCTAATAACACAAACAGTAGATACGCTATGCCTGAAAGACTACAAAAAAGGCTGGGAATTCCTTATCTTATTATAAATGGAGATTTAAATGATCTGAGATGTTTTTCAGAAGAACAGACAATAACCAATATAGAAGCATTTGTGGAGCAATTGGAGGAATAAAACAATGATTGAAATATATGCTGGAATAGATGTGGGTAGTTGCACCACAAAGGCTGTAATAATTGATAAAATGGGAAAAGTCATAGGTTTTCATGTTCAAAGATCAGGGATAGACTATAGAGCAGCCGCAAAAGATGCACTAAAAAGAGCACTTAATAATATTGAAACAAATGGGTTAAAAATTGTGGCAACAGGATATGGTAGACATAATGTAGACTTTGCATCTGAAAAAAAAACAGAAATTGCATGTCATGCTAAAGGCGGATTTCAATATTTATCAAAAGAGCTAACCTTAGTTGATATTGGGGGACAAGACAATAAGGTAATAAAAATAAATAAAGAAGGAAAAAGAGTTGATTTTAAGATGAACAGAAAATGTGCCGCAGGTACAGGTGCATTTATAGAAGAAATTGCCCACAGAATGAATCTTCCTTTAGAAGTCCTTGATTCTATGGCAAGAAAAGCTAAAAAAAATTTTAAAATAGGTAGTTATTGCACTGTATTTGCGTGTTCGGAAATACTATCTCATATAAGGGCTGGGGTATCTGCTGAAGAACTTGTAAGAGGTGTTTTTGAATCTGTCATAGATAGAATAATGGAGATGACACCTATAGAAGGAACTATATTAATGTGTGGTGGGGTAGTAGAGTACTTCCCTATTATTGCCGAGCTTTTTGAACAAAGGATAAAAGGAAAAGTAGTAGTTCCCCCAAGGCCACAACTCACTGGAGCCTATGGGGCGGCTCTTTTTGCAAAAGAAATGGATCAGAACAAGTGAGGCTGCCATACAAAAGATCTGGTCTCAGGACGTATCTAATTTTAATAGGGATTATTGCTAATTCTTGCACACCAGTGTGGATCATAATAGGACTTCCTTTTTTCATTAGTGGTATTTTTATAAGATTATGGGCAAAAGGATGTTTGCACCAGAATAGAGAAGTCACTATTTTAGGCCCTTATCGTTTTGTGCGCCATCCTTTTTATTTTGGTAACCTGCTATTAGATTTTGGCATAGTATTGATGAGCGGATTTATACCGCTGATTATTGCATTCCCTTTTCTATGGTTTTCAATCTATATACCTACTATGAAAAAAGAAGAATCTACTATGATAAAGCTGTTTGGTAATGCATATAAAAAATATCAAAATAATATTCCTATGATTATACCTTATAAAAAATCAATATTTATTAAAAATGACACTGGTTTTTCTTGGGATAATCCCAATATATATAGAACAGAAATTCCAAGGACCATAAGGTTTCTCTGTTACCCTTTTATTTTTTCCCTTTTATATTTAATCAGAAATCAAGGTATATATGCAATTAACTCTACAAATATATTTATTACTGGTGCACTTATTATTTCCTTATATATAGTTTCATGGCAAATAAAAAATCATTTTGCCTATTCCAAAAATGCATTGCCTTTTTCTATGTCTATAGATAAAAGATTTTTAATACTTACAGGCATAATAATATTTGGATTTTTATTCCATTGGGCAGAATTAGAATATGATAATATAATATGGCCTTTAGGTATATTTATGTTAGGGGCATCATTTTTTATAAAAAACCCAATTAAATCTGAATGGATAATTGCCGCTGGTCTATGTGTCCTTTTTGAATTAATATGGCTTGCTATTAGTATAAGCCCTATATATTTAGGCTTACTTCTAGACAGAAAAACTCCTCCTCATAATAAAAGGCATATTAAACTTATCTTACTTGCCCTTGGACTATTGTTGGCTATATCAAAAGAGGTAGAGCTATGATATAGCTCTACCTTCTTTCTCTTTTACTCATAAAATAAAGGGCAATACCTGCTAAGCCAAATATATAACCCAAACCACCAATTATATCTTGGAATGAAATCTTTGGCTCATTGAGTTCTGCAATATCCCGTCTAATAGGAGCAAGTTGTCTGCTTATAACCCTCTCTACAATAGATTCTAATTGCTTTTCAGAAATAGCCACGCCTTTTTTACCCTGATTCCCTGCACCTTCCTGAACAACAGTGGAGGCATTTTCAGAAATCTGCCCCTGTTCTTCCTGAGGCAAAAATTCATCTGATTTTACAATCCAGAAATTTCTATGTCCCATTTCTGCATTACATATAACTTTTAGATCCCAGTGTTTTTTTATTGCTTCCTCGGGTATTTTAAAACTTGCTTTACCTTGCTCATTAGTAGAAGTTTCCAGTAAGGTTTTACCTGTTTGCATTGAAATCACCTGTATCTTTCCCTTTTTTACAGGACCACCAGGAGTAAATTTTGCCTCACATTTTATGTAATTTCCATCTACATAGCAAAATATATCTACTCTATGACAATATCCATGAACAGGAATAAGTAGTAAAATAATAAGAGATAAAATAAGCTCTGGTTTAGTCTTCTTTATAAAAGATACTGCAATAGCAGTTATTATTCCTTCTATTAGCATAATAGGTATATGTGCAATAAGAACCATCTTGGCCGCAGATATAAAACCTTTATTTGAAAGATAAAGGGACAAGGCTACAAGCAAACCTGCCCCAAAAACTGCACCTGCACCTGCAATAAAACTTCCTATCATATTAATCCACCTCTTTTCTGATCTAATCATATATCTACATATATAATAAAACACAACCCCCGGAAGAGCCATATTAACAGTGTTTACCCCCAACACCGTCAAGCCTCCAAACTGGAATAATATGGCCTGAAAAAAAAGAGCCACCAATATTGCCGGAAAAGCTGATAATCCCAATATAAGGCCAATCAGTCCATTTAATATTAGGTGAACACTACTTGGCCCTAATGGGACATGAACAAGGGAGGCAACAAAAAAAGTAGCTGTAAGAATTGCTACCTTGGGTATATCTTGTTCCTTTATTTTCTTTAAACCCAAAGCAGTAAATCCAGCACATATTATGCCCCCCCCAATTAATACCGGCGCAGATAATACACCTTCAGATATATGCATACCTTACACTCCTATTTTTTTGGACTTGGCCATGGAAGAAACTTTACCCACAAAACTGCCCCTAACTCAACATCCTTATCTTTTCCATTATGTTTTATAGTATAAGGAGCAGTGCTTAACGCTGAAAATGCCCACCAACCAGGATGAGGTGCGCAAAATGAGAAATATCCAAGTTCGTCGGTTTCAACTACCTGAGTAACCATATATTCTGTAGGAGCTTTAAGCTTTCCACCTTTATTATACCACTCTACTTCTACTCTTCTATATGGAGCAGGTTTTCCATTAAAAAATACTCTCCCTCTAAATATACTACCAGCATAAAGCCCAAAGGGTCTTGTTACAGGTACTATTTCTGTTTCAAGACCAACAGGTTTATCCCATCCTTCCTCTTCTCCAAAGGCTGCTACAAAAGCCTTTGTTATGTGTTTTATATAGTGATCTTCCGCAGGTTCCCAATAAGGTTTGGGTATCATATAGATACAATATACACCAGGTCTCTTTATCCTGTATGTTATATGCCATGCCTTATGACCTAAATAATTAACAGATTTTAAATTAGATGTTACTACAGTTTCTTTATGAGTAGTCATATTTAAAATAGCTGCTTTTTCTGGTCTTGCCAGATTCATACTATGTTGTTCAAAGGGATGAGTAAATGCAAAAAGTATCTCTATCTTTCTATGAAATTGATCACACATAGTCCTTGAAGGAATTATCGCCCCAAAATGCGCCCATGAATTAATTGGAAACATAAGTGCTACAAAAACTACTAAAATTGCCCAACTTATCCTTCTCATAATTAAACCTCCTTTTTATTATTTTTTTAAAAGCCAAATTCACCTCTTATCATACCAGCCCATATATCATCATTACTGGTATTACCTCTTGGATTTGCTATATATTGGAGATCGCAGGTCAAAGCAAAATTATCAGTTATATAGAAT
>CAZMNC010000147.1:0-9776 GCA_964567535.1 uncultured Desulfobacterales bacterium
TTAGAGTCAATTTCCCAACTTGTTGCATTAGCACAAGGTATAGAACAAATGGATATTAACAAAGGTGATATGTGGTTTTGGTTAAAAGAGTATAAAATACATCATGTTAGCATCCCTAAAATTATACATTTTCCATATAAGTCAAATTTATCATGTGGTATAAAATGCTTTGGGATAATATCTCATGTTAATAAATTGGACATAAAAAAGTTTAAAAAAATAATTTTAAATAAAAGACCTAAGAATAATAGTGTAACTTGGAATTTTAATTTAAATTTAGAAAAAAATCCAAAGAATTATATATCAAATCATAAAAAAGAAATCATTCATTTGCTTGCAAAGGCTATGTTTATTCATAACGCCAAAAAATCATTTTATGAAGCTATAGATCAATATGGAGAAATTATAGAAAAGGATCCTAAATGGGATTTACCTCATTATTTAAGAGGTGCTGTGTTTGACGAACTAAAAAAATATAAAAAGGCTATTTTAGATTATAATGATGCAATTGATGCAAATCCTTTATTTGCTATGACATATATAAATAGAGGCTATTCATATAATTATTTAGGAATATATAAAAAAGCTATCAGCGATTTTAATAAAGCTATAAAAATATCTCCATATCATGTTGATGCATATAATAACAGAGGAATTGCCTATTGTGGAATTGGAAAATATAAAAAAGGAATTATAGACTTTAACAATGTGGTTAAAATAGACTCTAACTTTGTTATTGCATATGTAAATAGAGGTAAAGCCCATTTTTGCATGGGAGAATATCGAGAGGCAATAAAGGATCTAAATAAAGCCATAAAAATAGATCCAAATTTTGCAGAAGCATACTGTAATCGTGGAATTGCATATAGATATTTAGGATATTACAATAAAGCAATAAAAGATTTTAATAAAGCTATAAATATAAATTCTTATTATGCATATGCTTTTTTGCAGAGAGGGCTTACATATGAAGATCTATGTCAATGGAAAAAAGCGGATGATGATATAGAAAAAGCAGTAAAATTAGATCCAAGGATCTTTTCTGTATATATATTTGGAGTAATAAAAATAAAACCCAGAACAGCGGTAGAATATCACGAAAGAGGACATGCATATTTTTGTACAGGGCAATGGAAAAAGGCAATCGCTGATTTTAATAAGGCAATTCAATTAAAATCTGGTTTTGCATCAGCTTATTTTTATAGAGGATTAAGCTATGATAACTTAAAACAGTATAAAAATGCAATTTTGAGTTATACCAAGGCTATAGAGTTAATAGGTAATGATGCCTTAATGTATAATAACCGTGGAACTGCATATTATAGTATTGGTGAATATAAAAAAGCACTACAAGATTTTAACAGGGCTATAAAATTAGATCCTACTAATGCTGTATTTTATGAAAATAGAGTAAGAGTTTATTCCCACTTAGGAAAAAATAAATTGGCATGCGAAGATGCACATCATGCGTGCAAACTTGGCAAATGTAAGCTTTATAGAATCCTTGTAAACAGGGGCATTTGTAAGTAAATCTAAAACAAAAGAAAAATAAATTTAGTATAGTTTAATTAAACTATAATTTATACCTATAACAATAACAATATATAAAAGTTATTATTATAAAAGGTTTGGTCAACATCAAAATATACTTATATATTATGTTTCTATCTCTATAGTGAATAATATGGAGAATTAGATATGAGTGATGAAAATAAAATATGGAAGTACTTTCATGTACAATAGAAATAGATAAAAATTTAATTCCTTCAAGATTGCCAGATTGGATTATATGGCTCGCCTTTCTTGTAGGACTTATTGGTGCCAGTGCTTTAAGACTTATTCTTATTGCTAAGGCATATAAACCAGAGTTAATTAGACCTTTATGGTATATGGCTGTATGTTGTAATATGATATTTTTTTATTTAGAACATATATAAGTAATAGAAGAAGACTTATAATAAAACTGAATCTTATTAAAAAATTAAACAAAAAAGAAAGTTTATGCTCCGCAGACTATATTGCACTTCGTTATCTTATAACAAGCATATATTTATCAAAAGAAATATATAACTATGCAATTATATTTGCCTTTTCCATAATAGCAATATTTTTAGATTTATTTGTGCTTCCAAGATAATCCTTTATTCTATATACTTAAATAATTGACAGTTTAAACATGATAAAAAGTCTTACAAATAAAGCTTTACACAAAAGGTATAGTTGTCATATCAATATAGTCTCTATCATATTAAACTGAATATAAAATTAATTTTATATTAAACAAATGAAATATAGTATATCTAAAAAATTAGCATTTCAATTCATTATTTTGATGGGAATAGTTAGTCTTTTAGGAGATATAGTATACGAAGGTGCAAGAAGTATTACTGGACCTTATCTTCAAGTATTAGGTGCAAGTGCAGCAATTGTAGGTACAGTTGCAGGACTTGGAGATTTTATGGGTTACGGTATAAGAATTCTTTCTGGATATATCTCAGATAGAACCGCAGCCTACTGGCCTATGACAATAATAGGATATGGACTTTTAGGTATTATACCGTTACTGGGGATTGTCAATTTTTGGCAGATTGCTGCTATTTTTATAATAATTGAAAGAATCGGAAAAGGCATTAGGGCTCCTGCAAGGGATGCTATACTTTCACATGTAACAAAAAAAGTAGGAAGAGGAACTGGTTTTGGTATTCATGAAGCATTAGATCAAATAGGTGCTATCATAGGTCCTATTATATTTTCCACAGCATTTTTCTTTGGATATGAATACAAAAGAGGCTTTTATATCCTATGGATACCTGCAATTTTATGTATTGTAGTGCTTTTTATAGCCAAAGCAAAGGTGCCTCGACCAGAGAAATTAGAGCTAATTAAAGAATCAAATCAGAATAAAAATTTTTCTAAGCTATTTTGGATATATTCTTTATTTATTTTTTTTAGTGTAAGTGGTTTTAGTAGTTTTCAACTTATTGCCTATCATATAAAGTATAAAAATATTATGTCTGAAATTGACATTCCTATTCTTTATGCAATAGCAATGGGAATAGATGCTCTTATGGCGTTATTTATAGGAAAAATATATGATAGAAAAGGATTAAATTCTCTGATAATAGTCCCTCTTTTAACATTATTTATACCTTTCTTTGCCTTTTCAATAAGTCCTCATTTGCTATTGCTGGGAATGGTATTATGGGGAGCTGTAATGGGAATTCATGAAACTGTCATTAGAGCAGCTATAGCAGATATAACCCACCAAAAAAAAAGGGGAATTGCTTATGGGATTTTTAATACTATATATGGATTTTCGTGGTTTTTGGGAAGTACAACAATGGGATTATTATATGATATATCCATAAACTATATTATATTATTTACAATTCTTATGGAAATTGCTTCTATCTCATTATTTTTTATAGCTAAAAAAGAATTAAAAATTTTGAATAATTGAAATATATGATATTATACATTTATTAAATAATGTTTATATTAAGGTAACAAAATAATAATGGCATCCAAAAAGTTGGGTGATATATTAGTAGATTTAGGTTTTATTAGTAAAGATCAATTAGAGCTTGCGTTAGCTGAATCAAAGAAAACTGGATTAATGCTGGGTGAAGTTCTTTTAAGACTTAACTGGGTAACAGAGGACCAGCTCCAAATGGCTATTGCTATACAAAGCGGAGCAAAGGTTCTGGATACAAGTAAAGTTGATCCTGATAAAGAAACTATTAAGCTTATTCCAAAAGAAATTGCTATTAAACATGAGGTTTTTCCCATTGCTAAAGAAAATAATACCTTAAAAATTGCTACTTCCAATCCATTTGATGTTATTACAAAAGACAAGTTGGCTCGTATTACAGGGTGTAAAATAGAAACATATCTCGCTCCTCGGGATTGGATACTAAAGTTAAACCGAATATATTACAAAACAGCAGTTAGTATAGATGAAGAAATAGAAAGTATAACAAAGCTATATGAAGTATCAAAAAAAGGTATAGAAGAAAATAAGGTTATAAGATTATCTGAACTTCTTATAGAAAAAGGCTACATTTTAGGCGCCAGTGATATTCATATTGTTCCAGACCAGAATTTAGTAAGAATAGTTTACAGAATTGATGGAGTACTTCATCCAGAATATGTATTTTCTAAAAGACTTCATCAAGCTCTTGTAACTCGGTTTAAAATCATGGGAGATATGGATATATCCAATCCTAATATTCCGCATGATGGAAGAATAAGATATAAAAGCGAACTTGGGGAATTTGATATAAGAGTTTCTACATATCCTTCCCATTTTGGGGAAGTAGTTGTGATGAGGCTTCTAATCTATAGCAATGTAGTAGGAGACTTGGAATCGCTTGGATTTGAAAAAGAGGATCTGGACAAATTTATAAAACACATAAAAAGACCTTATGGACTTATTCTTACTACAGGTCCAACAGGCTCTGGAAAAACTACAACTTTATATTCAGCATTAATGTTTATCAACAAACCAGAAATAAATATAATGACAGTAGAAGATCCTATAGAATTTGTAATCCCTTCTATAAGGCAAAGTTCTGTTAATCCTAAGGCAAATTTCAATTTTGGTAATGCCCTTAGAGCTGCAATGAGACAAGATCCTGATGTTATACTTGTAGGTGAAATAAGAGACAGGGAAACGGCTGAACTTGCTATGAGGGCATCTATAACCGGACATCTTGTTCTTTCTACCTTGCACACTAATGATGCTGCTTCTGCAATAAATAGACTTTTAGATATAGGGATAAATCCTATAACACTTAGTTCCTCCTTAGTTATGGTTGTTGCACAGAGATTAGTCCGTAAAATATGTAAAAATTGCCTGAAATTAAGAAATATCAAAGATACAGAAGCTCAACTATTTTCTAATCAGGGGCTTATACCTCCCTCTGAGATTCCTGAACCCCAGGGATGTGATGTTTGTAGAAATTCTGGATATAAAGGCCGCATAGGTGTTTATGAAGTTATGGAAATAAATGAAGAAATAGAAAATCTTATTCAGTCTAACCCTTCAAGAAGTGCTATAGAAAAAGCAGCTGTGAATAATAATACAGATCTTCTTTTTAAACAAGCACTAAAAAAAGTGGCAAGACATATAACTTCATTAGAAGAAGTAATAAGAGTTATTCCAAGTGCCTGAATTTGTCTATAAAGCTATAAATGAAGATGGAAAAATAATAAGTGGTAAGATGTCTGCTCTTAGTGAAGTAGATTTAGAATCCAAATTAATTCAAAAAGGTCTCGTGCTTGTAAAGTGCAGAAAAACCAAAGAGACTCTTTTATTAAGATTTGGCAGAGTAAAAAGCAAGTTTATTATTGAGTTATACAGCCGTTTGGCTCAGGCATTAGAAATAGGTCTTCCTCTTATATCAGCACTAAATGAAATAGGTAAAACTATACCATCAAATATATTAAGAAGAGTAGTAGAAGATATATCTTTGTCAATACAATCTGGTAATACCCTATATGATGCAATGTCAGCATTTCCAAGAATTTTTAATAAATTAGAATTAAACGTAATAAAAATGGGTGAAAAATCTGGGACTTTGCCGTTCTGTTTAACAGAATTAGCAGAATTCTTAGAATGGAGAGAAGATATAAAATCAACCATAAAAAAAGCTGCAATATATCCTTCATTTATTATTGTATTAGTTTCTGGGGTAGTAGGAGTATGGATAGGATATGTATTACCACAAATGGCTCAGTTATTAATGGAAATGGGGGTGAAACTTCCTATAACTACTATTTTTATACTTAAAATTAGTATATTTATGAAAGCTTATTGGATAAGTATTTTAATTATTATTGGATCTATTTTAATGTTTTTGATTATATTTACTAAGACTTCTCATGGGAAAAAGATAGCTCATAAATATATACTAAAATTTCCTTTACTTGGAAATATATTTATGAATTTATGTCTTGCCCGTTTAAGTAATAATTTTGCTATAATGTACAAAGCAGGAGTACCTATAAAAGAGATATTTGAGATATTAATAGACCATTCTCTGGGAAATCTATTTATAGAAGAAAAACTTGCATTAGTATTCCAGTACATTCAATCAGGCCAACATATTTCAGAAGCTCTTGAAAAAGTAGAAATATTTCCAGTTCTTTTTATTGGTGCAGTAAAAAATGGAGAATTTACTGGAACATTAGATAATTCATTTAAACGACTTGCACATTATTACGATAAAGAGGTAAAAGATAGAGTTCAATCTCTCATAAGTATTATAGAACCTATGACCATGATTATTTTGGGCGGCGTATTTGGACTGGTGGCCCTTTCCATTTTACTCCCCCTGTATAACCTAATTGGGACCCTCGGGAAGAACTACTAAGTCCAACGTATATAGTTGCCCCTGTACCTGAAAGGATAATAGGGGTTTGAGGATTGGAGTCTACAATATGCCCTCTTCCATGAGGCATATTCCTTATTTCTATTTTTGACCCCGAAAGTATACTATAGAGACCATTTTTTCCTGCTATTAAAATACCAATATCATTTCCTGTACTTGCATTATATATATAAATAGTATTTGCTGTTCTGTTATTAACTGCTAATGATAAAAATTCACAAACATCGGCATAAATCTCATATGCTCCAATATATCTTACAATATCATCAAATCCATTAACTGGGGGGTATCTAATATAATTTGGCCTTCCATCTGTATTATCTCCAGTAAAAGATCCTTTGGTAATTTTATCAAATACATTATTATCATTGTCTGCATCCATTCTGCCCGCACTTACAATAACTGCTGCTACTGTAAATGGTTTTGGAGATGCATCTGAATCTACAACTTTTGGATATCCATGTAGCCCCTGCTTTAAGGAATTACAAGTAGTAAATCTATCTTTACCTAAGGCTTTATTTATTTCATATTTCAAATGTCTGGAATATGCGTCTACTGGAGAAATATTAAGAGTAACATAAGGAAGAAACCCATAATAAGAATATCTATCTTCTATACCGTCATTATTTACATCCGCCCAAGGTAATCTGCCATGTATTTTTACGTAACTTATTAAAGATTTTTTCACTTCCTCCATATAGGAGATAGTTTCATTTCTTTTTTTTTGCTCAGTTATAGCACGTAATAAAGGCATCCCCCCTCCTAATAGGATGCCTATGATTATCATTACAATAGCTATTTCTATAAGAGTAAAGCCTTGTTCCTTATAAGGAAACACCTAACAACCAAAGTTATAATGCTATATAGAAATATCTAATAGTCCCCACTGATGCACTATACCGAGAGCTTGCCATAATAGAACCTTTATTATATATGCCATCATCATATTTCATATCTATTTGTTGAGCAATATCCCATGGAATATCCTCAAAACGTATCCAGTGTTTGTAACCAGTTCTATTTAAGTTGGCATATATAATACTCACATGCCCCCCAAAAGGACTAGTTGGAAGATCAGAGGTGCCATTATATTCTCCAGAGATGAAACCCGCCTTTTGTAAGTCTTCAAATACATAATAAACTTCATTTCCATCTATATGACCATTTCCATTTCCATTATGACGATCTCCTTCTGGAATATTAGGCTTGTTTTCATCTCCTGGATAAACACCATATCTATCATAAAAACCATTCCATGCAGCTCGTAGCGAGTCAGCCATTTTTACAATACGCTTTGCTTTAGCATTTCTTATCATTTCTCTACCTTTAAGAATACCACCTATAAGAAGTCCTATAATTACCATAACAATAGCAATTTCAACTAATGTAAAGCCCTTTTTGTTTGATATAATTCTTTTACCCATCATCATACCTCCTTTTTTTGCAACTTAATCATTCTATCGGCCAAAGTCAATAGTTGATTCGTAAAAATTATTTTATATTTCTTATATGTGGCGTAATAAAAATAACTAACTCACGATTCTCTTTTTCTTGTTCTGTTTTTCTAAATATGTGTCCCAGAATAGGAATTTTACTTAAAAATGGAAGACCTTTTTTCTCCAGCTTTCTTACCTGACTAATAAGGCCAGCCAAAACTAATGTTTGTCCATCTTTTACCATTACAGAAGTAGAAAGTTCCTGTAAATCTATAATAGGATTAGATATATGTTGAATTTGTCCAGCAGCAACAGGCACATCTACATCTATATTTTGTTGAATTCTTGTAATAGTAGGCACAATATGTAGAGTAATTATCCCATTTTTAGCAATATGAGGTGTTATCCCTAATTGAAGGCCTAATACTGCTCGTTTGATTGTACTACCATAAGTTATTAGGCCTGTTTCTGTATCTCTATCAACGCCTTCTATATCACCATATGGATATTGGTATCCCACAGTAAGAAGAGCAGATTGACCATTAAGTACAGAGAGATGAGGATTAGATAATACAGTAATATCCCCTTTTGTTCTCAAAAAATCTAATACAGCATTCAAACTGGATTTTCCTGAGAGCAATATATATCCATTATTGAAATTTATATTCATATTATCAGGTAAGCCACCCCATTTTGATTTAAAGGCTATCTCCATTTCATTCCAATCAATACCATATTTATTAGTATCAGATAATGTAACTTCTAGTACATTAGCATCTATTATTACTTGTCTGGAAAGAGATTCTGAAAGATTATTTAAAAATTTTACCATAGATTCGATCCTCTGAGGAGTGTCTTTCATATATATAATGCCCCCAATCTTATCTATCCGTATTATTCCATCTGAGGATTTTAAAGAGTTAAGGGTCTTTTTTATAGAATCCCATATATCTATTCCTTTTTCATGTGTAGTTGCTTTTATTTCATATTTTCCAGTAACTCCGGCCTCTTCTACCCCAGATGCAAGCATATCACCTCCTACTGCTATATTTGTTTTTCCTATAAGGTTCAAATAGTCAAAGTGATATATATATTCCTCAAATCTTTTTACAAAAATAAAATCCCCCTCTATTTTCCAGCTATATCCAGCTGCTCTTTTTACAATCATATTTAATGCCTCATCTAAAGTAACATCCTTTAATCGAACTGTAATCGGTTTATTTAGATCCACATTAGAATCTATGGATATGTTCATTTTTGATTCAGCGGAAAGAGCATTCAGTATGTCCCCCAGTTTTGCTTGATGAAAAACAAGAGAAAATAATTTGGTCCTTTTCCTAGGAAATCTTGTGATTGGCTGTAATTTTTCTTTAAATTGGGGTTTAGTAACAACAGGTGCTTTTTCTTGCTCTTTTATCATCTGTTTTGGATTAAGCTTAATCAAATCTTCCTGTTTTACCTGCCTTGGATTTTCACTAGCACATCCTATAATATTAAAACATACAAATAAGACAAAGATAATAAAATTATTCTTTGACAATTGAAAAACTCACCTCCGTTAATGGAATAAACCATGTTTTATGATTTTTACATATATATACACCTTTATCTGTTATTTTTTTTATCAAAAAGCCATTGATAATTTGACCTTCTGATAAAATTTTATCTTTAATAAGTACAATCTTATTAACTCTGCCATTAACGTCTATACTTTTTAGAATTCCAGAAATAGAGGGAAGAATTATATTTTTGTTGTTTTTAAAAGAGGAATATTTCTTATTAGATATATCTTGAGGATATCCAAATACTATAGAAAAAAGTTTTTCCCTTTCTTTTATCTGAGCCTGTCTTTGAACTTGAAAAAAAGAAATTTTTTTTAGTTGATTTTGTAATATTATTATATTTTTTGGTATATTAGAATTATTTGTTTTAGCCTGTTTTAATTTTA
>CAZMNC010000148.1:0-6760 GCA_964567535.1 uncultured Desulfobacterales bacterium
TATCTTATTTTTCCAGATATGATGTTAAATATTATTGTTATAATATTACCTTGGTTAGAATTATGTATAGGTATTCTTTTGATAACTGGTTTTTTATTGGAAGGTTCAGTTTTATTAACAAATTTGCTTCTTATGAGTTTCTTTTTGATTATTCTAATAGATCTAGTAAGAGGAATAAATTTGGAATGTGGCTGTTTTAACCTAAAAGAAAATGTTTCGGCAAGGGCATCTATGATATGGTATCTTATTAGAGATGGTATTTTTTTGAGTATGGCTATATATGTCCTGAAAACGGAGATATTAAGCCCAAAGAATAAGAAAATAAGAAATGATAAAGAGAGGAGGTCATTCCTATGAGAATACTCCTTGTGGGAAGCACCGGTATGTTAGGTAGTGATTGTAAAAAGGTTTTTTCTCAAAAGTATGAAGTGCTTGCACCCACAAGAGAAGAGATGGACATAAGAAAATGGGATAAAGTTATCGAAGTTATTCAAAAAAACTCACCAAAAATAGTTATAAATTGTGCAGCATTTACTGATGTAGATGCGTGTGAGACAGAAAAAGGGATAGCACAAAAGATAAATGTTGAAGGAGCTAGAAATCTTGCTCAAGTATGTGCCAGATTTGAATGTAAAATTGTTCATATATCAAGTGATTACGTGTTTGATGGGAAAAAAGCAATTCCTCAACCATATTTTGAAGATGATGAGCCTAATCCGTTGTCTTTTTATGGAAAAACAAAAGCAGATAGTGAAAAGGCAGTAATAGATAATATAGAGGATTATATAATTATAAGAACAGGATGGTTATATGGAGAAGAAAGATCGAATTTTGTTAAATGGGTAATAAAAAAGGGAATAAATAGAGAAAAAATAAGGGTATTAAAAGATCAATATGGATCTCCAACATGGACATATAGAGTAGCGCTACAGCTCATGAAACTTATTGAAAAAAATGTTAGAGGCATATTTCATGTTACTTCAGAAGGATACTGCACACGCTTTGATTGGGCCAAATTTATACTACATACTTTAGGCCTTTATGCACAGGTTGAACCTTTTAGTATTAAAGAATGGGATTTACCAGCTCAAAGACCGGCAAATTGTCTTTTGGAAAATAAGGAACTTAAAATATATCGCCTAAACATAATGCGAAATTGGAAAGAAGATATGAAAGAATTTTTAAAAATATATGGGGAAAGACTTTTAGAGGAGGCCAGAACTAATCAAGACTTAGCATAACTATGTAGTCCTGAAAGTAAAAAGTTTACGCCAAGGTATGTAAAAAGAACACATGAAAATCCTATAATAGAAAGAATAGCTATTCTTTTTCCTCTCCATCCTCTGACCATACGAGAATGTATAAGAGCCGCATATATAAGCCATGTAATAAGCGACCATGTTTCTTTTGGATCCCAACTCCAATAACTGCCCCATGCATAATGAGCCCATACAGATCCAGTTATAATACCAAGAGTCAACATCAAAAATCCTATTATTATCATCTGATAATTTAGTTCTTCCAGCATATGAGCTAAATGGTTTTTCTGATTAAGAAGATACATAATACTCAATGCCATAGAGATACCAAATGCAGCATATCCCATAAAACAAGTTATTACGTGTGCGATAAGCCAGTTGCTTTTCAAAGCTGGTATAAGAGGCTGAATTCTTGTGCTTACAGATGGAGAAAAAGAGGCATAAGCCATTATAAGAAAAGCAATTGGGGTGACAAATGCACCAAATATCCTGATTTTGGTTCTATATTCTAATATTATATAAAGCATCATTATTGCCCATCCAAAAAATATAAGAGACTCGTATAAATTAGATAGAGGAGCATGTCCTATTCCCAACTTATGAGATTCTATCCATCTTATTATTATGCCTAATGTATGAAAAAAAAGGGTTATGGAAACAATAAAACTACCAATATATCCAAAAATATCTTTTTTCATAACCATCATGATTAAGTATGAAAAAAATGCAAAAAAATAACCAAATGTTACATAACTAAGAATAATGGTATTATACATTACTCTCTACCTCTTTCTTTATATCTTTCAAAATGGCAATTATATTTCTTGATAAAGACGAAGGATCTCTATTTGTCATGCCAGCAGCAGCAATTTCTAAAAAGTTATTGTCTTTTTTATTAATTCTTATCCATATCCTTTTGTGAGCAATAAAGAAGGTTACCATAAGGCCTAAAATTAGCATTATAAAACCTATCCATACAACAGGAACACCTGGATCGTGAGTAACTTGAAGCCCGGTATAATATTTTGCTTCTATTTTATCAATACTAAAGGTAAAAGGTTTAAAAAGAGAGGGATTAAACATTGGAGCTTTTAACATAGGCTTAGGCAACTTCGATTGTGCCTTTTTTATGTTCTTAAATAAGATTAACTTCATTGCTTTTCCTTTCTTGTTTTTAACAATAACAAATATTACAGGACCTGTACCTGCAAGGTCTTCTCTTATGTCTATAACTTTAATAGATAAATCAGTATTAGGGATATTTACAAACTTTCCAATAGGAAGCCATAATTTTAAGTTCTTTTTGGACAGATTATTTACTATTTTTATTAACACTTTATTACCAAACACTCTCCCATAACTTGCCTGATAAAAAGTTATGCCATTAAAATTTATGGGATGATTTACTCTCAAATCTTTTTTTATCTTTTTGTGGTCAATAATAAACGTTAGCTTTGATCTATATTCCTTGGGCATTCCATTTTTATAAAAATCAACTAAAAATTTATCACATCTTACATAAAAATTAAGCTTAATAGGTTTTATTTTTTTTGATAGTCTGACCAAGTTTCTTTTTTCACCCTCTATAATATTCATATATCCTTCAAAACCCCATATAGAGCCTATAATTCCTCCCAGAAGGATTAACACAATACTTAAGTGTACTAAATACACACCCAAATGAGAATAAGAACCCTGTTCTAAATAAAAAAAAGCCTTATCTTGTTCTATTTTTGATTTTATATGTTTGAATCTTTTTTCAAGAAAATTTTTTATCTTATTATATACTAAAATCATATCTCCTTTACATTCAATTATATGGTCTTCCTTTATATTTTTAAAAGGTCCTTGCATATCAATGGGCAGATCCGATTTCATCCTTTTCCAGGATTTCGGGAGTCTATCAATAGAACAAACTATTAGATTTAGACAAAGAATAGCTAAGATTGCTCTAAACCATAAAGTATGATACACATCAAATAAACCGAGAATACTAAATATACGGAATATTTCTGGTTTTAATCCCATGGCAAATCTTATAGAATCTTCACCTTGGGGGATAAGAGTTCCTATTACTGCCACGATAGCCAACGTTATTAAAAGAAATACGGCAAGTTTTACTGACTTTAATATATTCCATAACATAGATCTTTGTATAACATGCGATATGTTAAACTTCAACATTTCTTATTTTTTTATTGAGAATATATCATGACTCAAGACTTAAACATCATTATACCTAAAAGTGTTTCCTTTATATTAAATAGACTTACCAAAAAGGGATATGAAGCTTATATAGTTGGAGGAGCTATAAGAGATAGTTTTTTGAAAAGAAATATCACAGATTGGGATATTGCAACATCGGCATCGTCAAGTAAGATAAGGGAAATTTTTTCTGATATTACATTGTTTTCCTTAAAACACGAAACTATTACCTTGGTAATAGATGGTAAAAATTATGAGATTACCCCATTTAAAGGCAGAAATATATGGACAGATCTTTTATATAGAGATTTTACTATAAATGCTATAGCTTATGATCCATATAAAGAGCAGATAATAGATCCTGTTAATGGATTAAAAGATTTAAATAGAAGAATAATAAAAGCTACAGTAGAGCCAAGAGAAAGATTCCTGGAAGATCCACTTAGGATTCTAAGAACGGTCAGATTTTTTGTTGAACTGGATTTCAGAATAGAAAACAAAACCTTAAACGTTGCTAAGGATATGGCGGACTATATAACAAAGATTTCAAAAGAAAGAATCAGAGATGAGTTAGTAAAAATACTTTTAAGTCCTAATCCTTCAAAAGGCATACAACTTATTTATAGGTTAGGGCTTTTAAAAAATATTATACCAGAACTAATTGAGGGATATAAAGTAAGACAAAATAGTTATCATAAACATACTGTATTTAAACATATTCTTATTACATTAGAAAATGTAGAGCCAAATTTAATTTTAAGACTTTCAGCCTTATTTCATGATATTGCTAAACCAAGGGTAAAAAAGAAAATAAAGGGTAAAATAACATTCTATGGACATGATAAAGAAAGTGCAAATATAGCTAAGTATATTATGAAAAGACTAAGATTTAGTAATGAAGTTATAAACCAAGTATACCTTTTGGTAAAGGAACATATGATAGATTATAGTCCAAAATGGAGTAATGCAGCTATAAGGAGACTTATAAATATGGTAGGAAAAGATCTTATATTTTCTTTAATTTCACTAAGAAAAGCAGATATCATTGCTCATGGAAACAATAGTTTATTAAAGCAATTATCAATGCTGGAGGAGTTAAAAATTAGAGTAGAGCATGAAATAAATAAGGGTAACGTTTTTAGCGTGAAAGATCTTAAAATAGATGGATTTATAATAATGAAAGAGCTTAATCTCAGTCAGGGGCCAGAAGTGGGAAAAATATTAAAGGCATTATATCATAAGGTAATTGAAGATCCTGCACTTAATGAGCCTTCCAAATTAATTTACATTGCAAAGCAGATAAAAAAGCAAATTTGATCATAACTTATATAATTTATGCTTTGATATCTTGCATATTCGCTTGTAGTTCATCTGTCCTAAGCTTTAACTCATCTACTTTTTTAGAGAGATTTTTAAGGTAAGAAAAAAGCCAATCTTTTAGTTTTTGAGAAGAACTTCGAGTCTCTTGTATTTTTTCCTTTTCTATATATACTTTCTGGTGTATTTCACTATATACTGTATTTTGTTGTTCAATAGCAGATGCTGTTATGTTACTTATATCTTGAATTTCACTTGCAGTTTCAGCATTGTCTTTTATGCTTTCCACTGTTTCTTTAACCTCTTTTAAAATAAGTTCTATTATAGGGGTTACTTTTTCGGTTGCCTTAGAGGTTTGCCTTGCCAATTCTTTAACCTCATTAGCCACAACAGCAAATCCCTTGCCCGCAGATCCACCTCTGGCGGCCTCAATAGTAGCATTCAGGGCAAGAAGATTGGTTTGGTCTGCTATGGATTTAATAATATCAATGATTTCTCTTATTTGTTCTATATTTTTGTATAAACTGTTTATAAGATTTTGACTGTTTTGCATTCCATAATGTAACTTCTCTGCTATATGACGAGCTTGAATGGCATAATCAGACATTTCTTCAGCAGTTTTTGCAAGAGATTCTATCCTATCAGAAGTTTCCATCATAAACGTGTTTAAATCATTCATTGCTTCTGATGCTTCTTCAGATATACATAATGCATGTTGACTTTCATCAAGCATCTTCATAGAAAAAGTTCTAAAATTAGATGCAAATTCTTTTACTCGTGTAGAAGAATCCTGTAATTTTTGAAATAAAGAACAAAAATCTTGACGGAACTTTTCTATATATTGTGCAAGCATAGCAATCTCATCATTGCCAGCAATATAAATTTTTTGAAAAAAATCTCCATTACTCATTTTTTTTATGCCTTTTATAAGGATTTGAATAGGATATGTTATGGAACGATATATTACGATACCAAACAAAATTGATACAAATATCACGAATAGCATTATTGTTCCAGATATCCATGAGGCTTTTCTAACTTGTTCTCTAACTTCTTGTACTAGTTTTGGAGTTTCGTCTACAACTGATATGCTTTTTACTTGATGTATAAGGCGCTGAAATGAATTTCTAACTTCCTGTTCACTTTTAAGAACTTTGTTTTTGATGGCTAATACGCTACTTAAAGCGTCATCCATATTATATAAACTTTCCTTAAGATCTTGCACAAGCTTTTGTTCATTCTTTGATAGTTTTAAAGAGTCTTTTGATATGTTATTAACAATGTTATCTACCATATCAGATATGCTCATGTTTGAACTACTATTTTTGTAAACTAAAGCTTTTCTAATATAGGGTATTATTGTTAAATAACCATCCATAGCTATTTGTTGGATATTTCTACACATATTGCTTCTGCATTCAAATGAGAATTTTTTTAATATCCTTATGAACATGTCTTGAGCAGAAAATAAATTCTGTTGATTCATCTTAGCAGCTTCCATTCTAACTTTTAATGTGTCTAATAGTTTTAGAAATTTGTCTAAGGAATCAATTGAATATGACCTATTAGAAAGATCATTTTTTAAATACTTTACTTTATTTCTTATCTTATGCAAATAAAATGGGTTGCCTGTTTGTATATAAAGAGAAAGATATGCTCTAATTTCTTCTATATAACCTATAAGCTTATCTTTTTTTTGATTATCAAGCATAAATTTTTCAGAAGCACTACGAATTTCGTCACTTTTCATGGCTAATTTATGTAACTTCCAAATGTTTAAAATCATTACTAATCCTAAGAATATAACGGGAAATAAAACCAAAAATAATAAACGGTATCTTAAAGATAGATTTCTAATTATGTTTCCCATTATACACCCTCCATTCTTAAAATTTAGAATCTACAATCAATTAACATATAAAAGTCAGTGAGATTTTCGTCTGTTCTTTGAGGTCTGCCAAGATGCCATCCAGAACCTG
>CAZMNC010000149.1:0-32835 GCA_964567535.1 uncultured Desulfobacterales bacterium
CCTTAGATGATGTTAAAAAATTTCTCCCTGTTCCTCTTATCCCTTATCTGGCTTGTAAAGTGGCTGAGATATTCTCCTATGCTTTGCATGCCCCCTCCTGTTCGTTTTTCCTGGATTATATATGATTATTAGAGTTGTGTCCAAATTTCAGAAATTGAGCCTGTTCCGCAGATAGGTATAGAGATATTTACCACCCCATAGAGGGATGGGATGGGCAGATAAAGAGAGCAGAGGCTGCTCACCTCATCCTTAATATAATACAAAGATTAGATAATTCTGGAATAGAGAAACAAAGGCACTTCAAGGGTGGGATAGTTAAGGCATATGGTAAGAAGGGCAAGGGATGGTCTATTGGAAGATGTGAGCAGACGTCACATAGAAAAAAGTTTAGTATAAGGATAAGTGAAAACATGGTAAAGATAATGCTACAGTTTTTCTAAAGTTACAAAGACGGCGGCGAAGTACATGAAATTTCTATATACTTGGCTATCTGTCCCTATGAATGGATATAAATATGTCTTGGAGATCCCTTTGATAAAAGGGGTCTGTTTACAAGGTGGTAAGCATGTATATTAAGCACTTTTTCAGAAGCCGAGTCTCAAGATTTTTAAAATAAGAAGATTAAACCCTTAGCCTTTTCTCCTCATCCCTTATCTCGCGCCTTAGGAGTTTTCCAACCTTAGATTTAGGAAGCATATCGCGAAACTCTATATACTGGGGCACTTTATATAGGGCAAGTCTTTCTCTACACCATTTTAGTAACACAGATGCCTCAACCCCTTTTATATCTTCCTTTAGCACCACAATTGCCTTTATCCTTTCCCCCACTTTTCCATCAGGCACTCCTATTACACATGCGCCAACCACTGCAGGGTGATCCTGAAGCACTGCCTCAATCTCGGATGCAGAGACCCTGTATCCCTTATACTTTATGATGTCACTTGATCTTTCCACATACTCAATCTGGCCGTCATCCTTTATCCTCACATAATCTCCCATTCTGTAATATGTTTTTCCGTATATATTGACATAAGAGCGGGCTGTTTCATCTGGTTTATTCCAATACTGCTTTATGGTGTATGGGCAGTGAACAAGAAGCTCTCCCACTTCTCCTTGCTTCAAGGGGCTCAATGTCTCTGGATCAACAACAATACACTCCCTGCTTTTAAGTGGTTTTCCAACGCACATAGGCTCTGGCTCTTTATCCAGAGGGCTGTATGATACATGACCTGCCTCTGTTGAGCCATATACCTGATATATGGGAATATGAAATCTCTCCTTCCATCTTCTATATACCTCAGTTGGAAGCACATCCCCTCCGCAAAAACAATACTTAACCGAACTTAGATCATAATAATCAAGCCTGTCATTCTCAAGGATCATCCTGTAAAGGGCTGGAACCCCTAAGAACCATCTTACTCTATATCTTTCTATGGCAGAAAGTATTGCGTCAATCTGGGGAATGGGCATAACAACAGTTGTATTTCCCATGCTGAGCCCTATTGTCATGAAAAAGCCAAGAGACATTATGTGAAAAAGGGGGTTTATGCATATATAGCTGTCCTTTCCTTCCAAAAGATGCTCCTTTACTACGTCTCCCAAGATATCTTCCATATATGAGGTCATGCCAGCATGGTTTCCTGGAACACCTTTTGGATCTCCTGTGGTCCCTCCCGTGTAAAGTATGTATGTAAGGTCTTTTTCAGGATCTACATATGAGCTTGCATCTGGTAAAGATCTCGTTCCGGGAGTCCTGATGAGATCCTTAAACCTCAACACATTTTTTCCTTTTTTGACTTTCCCATCTGGTATCTTGTCAAATAGATGGCCGATTGCTCTTTTCCAAGCAGGAAGTAACTCTGCTATATTGGTAAAGATTATCCTTTTTAGCGGGGTTTCATCATATATGTCTTCAACATAGCAAAAGTTTGTGTCCTGGCATATTATTGTCTCTGCACCAGAGTCGTTCAGCATATATCTTATCTCATAAGAGGTGTATATGGGGGATACCGGGACAGCCACAGCACCAATTTTGAGTATGCCCAGGAATGCTATTATCCACTGTATGGAGTTGGGAAGATAAAGCATTATTCTGTCGCCCTCTTTTATGCCAAGTTCCATAAGGGATGCAGCAAAACTCAAGGAAAGTTTGTTGAGCTTCTTGTAGGTGAACCTTTCTCCAAGGTATATCACTGCAATATTATCAGGATGTTTTTTTACCATGTGCTCAAATCTGCCATGTATAAGCATATCTCTCTTATCCATGCTCTTGATTTTCTGAGCTCACCTTAATGATGGTCTTCACATTTCCCCTGGGATTGAAGTCTCCTGTTACCTCTAAAAATCGAGGCCTTAATAGCTCATAAAGATCAGTATATATCTTATTGGTAGCTTCCTCGTGGGATATATAGCTTCCACGGTACTTGTTCAGGTAAAGTTTAAGAGATCTGAGTTCCACAATCAGTTTGTCAGGAATATATCTTATCCTTATTGTTGCAAAATCGGGGTATCCTGATCTGGGACAAAGACAGGTAAATTCTGGAAAGGAGATCTCTATGGTATAATCCCTGTCTGGATAAGGGTTTGGCCATGACTCAAGCTTTGATTCCTGTATTGCCTTCTCTCCATATCTTACTTCTTCCATAAATCGCCCCCTCAGGAAGTGGTCTTATTTTTTAAAAGACTTGTTTCCACCTTTTCTTGCAATCTTTTTATCCTGTCATGTTTCACAAACTCAGATGCCTTTTTTAAAAAGCGGACGGCATCTTTGTATTTTCTGCCTTTTATATAGTGCTGATACCTCTTTTCAATACGGTTTAATGTTTCATTGCTGTTGAGCTTAAATGATACCTGTGCAATAAGCTTGTGACTTTTTCCTCCACATTCAGGGCAGGGAGGGGCAGGGTCATCAAGGCCCTGGATCTGTTCAAATATATGACCGCATTTGTTGCACTGAAATTCATAGAGGGGCATATCGCCGATCCTCCATAATTTGTTATTTTTTAATATGTTATTGTAAGCCATAAAATTGAAACTATCAAATTATAATGCAGAATAACACTGGGCTGATTTTATACAAAAATTTGGTATAAAGCCTCGGGCATATGGCTTTTTCAAAAGTCCACGGCTTCAGAGGGGTTTGAATGGAGCCTTGGCATTTATACAGCACCAAGCTGGCGCCGGCAGTTTGCTTTAGCCCGTTATTGTTTTAATGTTTCAGATCCAGGGCCTTGTATTGCTTAAAAAGTATGTATCCTCCCCATATAAAAGATATTATCATCAGGATGATCCCAAGTTTGTATGAAAAGTTGGCCAGGATATGATCGTAACGGATTAAGCCTAATTCTGTAAGAATAAATTCCCAGTCATGAAAGCCATAGGGTGAGCTTTGGCCAGTATTGCCACCCAGTAATGGCAGGGCAAGTGATCTGGCATCATTAATGTATGGAGCAAGATCCATAAAATTTTCCCCAAGCCACCATAGAGAAAATGAGGCAGCAAATGGGTCCCTTGATTTTATCAAAAAGACAACAATACATATTAATGGCATCAGCAGTTGACCAAGACTTCCGCCAAGCGATGTGAAAAACCTTCCAAGGGGCTGAAAAATGATGTGTCCTGCTTCATGAAAGGGAAGATTGATAAGGTGCCATATGGATTCAGTTGTATAATTGGTTTCCAGGGGGGTGAAAATAAATTTTAATCCCCATATGAAGATAACCAGAAAAAACAGGACTCTGCCACCAAAGATCAAAGGGTTGATTTCTGGTTCTGTATAAAATAAGAAATCCTTGATTAACTCTCCAATATGGTGCCTTTTTTGCTGCATGTTTTATTGTCAGGGCGTTTAATTAAATTTAGTTTTGGATTTTCGACGGTATTGTTTTTACGCACTAAAATATCTCACTAAAATATTTCATAAAATGAAAATAATTGTTTTTAATTTGGTTTGTTATTGTTAAATATATTGCATTTGTATTTGTCTTGGATTTATTTTTTTGTATTTGATAGTGTAAAGTTTAGCAATTTACTTAAGTAAAACAAAATATTTAATATCTATTATTATTTAAAACCTTATCAATCATTTTCTTGTAATTGGCAACATAAGATTTTTCAGAAAGCTGTTTATTAACTAAAACATAACCATTTTGTGCTAATTTTCGAGCATAATTAGAATCTCTTAGGATAATCCTCATTTTATTTGCAAGATCATATATATTTTCTGATTCAAATAATAATCCATTAAATCCATGTTTTATATAAAAAGGGATTCCATCCACTTTTGAAGCAATTATTGGCTTTTTACAGGCCATAGCTTCTAATAGGACTCTTCCCATAGCTTCTGTCCTTGAAGGAAGAATAAATAGTGTACATTTTTTCATAAGTTTAATTACGTGTTCGTTGGAAACAGCACCATGTAGCTCTATTTTATTGTTGCCTTTTGCCAAATCTTCGAAATATTTTTTATTAGGACAAAAACCTATTATTTTTAATCTATATTTTGGAAATTCATCAGATATAAGTAGGAAGGCCTTTATTAGAATATCTACGCCTTTTAGATACCATGGAAATCCAACAAACAATATGAAATTTTCA
This sequence comes from uncultured Desulfobacterales bacterium, assembly GCA_964567535.1. GTDB lineage: Bacteria > Desulfobacterota > DSM-4660 > Desulfatiglandales > JALVZP01 > CAZMNC01. Next base: position 4,597 of record CAZMNC010000149.1, read on the forward strand.
TCTTTTAAGTTTGATGGTTTTATCGTGCTTATTGGGACAAAGTCATGAAAAATACTAATACAATTTCTTTTAATTTTAATATTATAATTTTCTAATTGGTTTGGGTATAATAACTTTAAGTGGTCTGCCTTTCTTATAATATAGGGGATAAGCATGTTAATAGTTCTATTTTTTAATATATCTAATAATGACGGATTTTGTTTATCAAAGATATATATTTTTTTGGGATTTCCGGGAACTTCTATTATAAGTTTTGCGCCTGTTAATATTTTTAGTAAAATTCCAGCAATTCCTGTTTTTAAAAATCCATATGTTACTATTATATTATATTTATTGGATTTATAAATTTTTAATCCTTTTAATAAATAAAACGATATATCCCATAAAGTTTTTATTAAAGGGGGAATATTAAAACTAAAAGTGACATGATAATTGAATTTGTCCATTGCTAAATCAATTTTTTTTATTAATGCGATACTGTCATTGCTTTTTTTACCCCATATTGGAGATAACACATCACCTTCAAAGTATTTTGACAAATGAAAGAAAATATTCCTATTTGGATCTTTTGGATATGGAGTTGGTCCCGGAGATAAGTATAAAATTCTATTCATTATTATTAACCTGTTTATTAGAATAAAACTTATTTAAAATAACATAAAAAGATGAAAAATAACATATGAAAGTATATTGTAGTAATAAATCTAATTTAACAAATAAGTTAATAAATTAAATATATTAGATGCACTCATTGTATTTCTTGACTTCTTATTGTAATATATTTTATATTTATAATCAAAGCGGGCATAGCTCAGGTGGTAGAGCACAAGCTTCCCAAGCTTGGGGTCGCGGGTTCGAGTCCCGTTGCCCGCTTAAAAGATAGGCCTAAAAGGCGGGCCTAAATGCCCGCTTTTTTGTTAGTATTATTTCATGGAAAAAAATAGACATAAAGAGCTTATAAATAGGGTTTATGATATTTTGGAGCCGGTAGTTGATAGTTTGGGATATGAATTATTAGATATAGAATATATAATGGAGAGAGGTAAGTGGATTTTGAGGGTATATATAGATAAAGAGGGTGGCATTAGTATTAATGATTGTGTTATTGTAAGTAAAGAAGTAAGTGTTATTTTAGATGTTGAAGATCCTATAGATAGTTCATATGTGTTAGAAGTTTCTTCACCTGGCCTTAATAGACCTCTTACTAAGGAGAAGCATTTTATTTGGGCCATTGGAAAAAAGGTTAAAATAAAGACAGAAATACCCGTTGATGGTCGAAGAAATTTTAAGGGTATATTGCAAAATTTTCAAGACGGGGTGATTTATATACAAGTGGATGGAAAAGTTTTTTCCTTGGAATATGGAAACATAGAAAAGGCAAATTTAGTATATGAAATAGATAAATCTATTATATAAATGAGGTTATACATATGGCTACAGAATTAATAAGGATAATTGAACAAGTGAGTCGTCAAAGAGGAGTTGACAAGAGCGTTTTAATAAAAGCTATTGAAGATGCTGTTAGAGTGGCTGTTAAAAAGAGATTTGGTCCAGAAAGAGATATAGAAGTTAGTTTTAATGAAGAATTGGGAGAGGTGGAAGTTTTTGAATTTAAGGAAGTTGTAGAAAATGTAACAGATAATAATAGTCAAATTTCTCTTGAAGAAGCTCAAGAGTTAGATCCAGAAGTGCAAATTGGTGATAGTCTGGGTATAAAGATGGATACAAATACCTTAGGTCGTATTGCTGCTCAAGCGGCAAAGCAAGTGATTATGCAGCGTTTTAGAGAGGCGGAAAGAGATATAATATATGATGATTTTAAAGATAGAAAGGGTGAGATTGTAAATGGTATAGTTCAAAGAATAGAACGAGGTTCTATTATAGTAAATCTTGGCCGTACAGAAGCTGAATTACCTCCTGATGAACAGATGCCTAATGAATCTTACAAACAGGGCGATAGAATAAGAGGTTATATTATAGATGTAAAACATTATACAAGGGGTCCCCAAATTATTCTTTCCAGAACTCATCCTGATTTTGTTAGAGCTTTATTTGAAAATGAAGTACCCGAAATATCCGAAGGTATTGTTGAAATTGTTCAAGTATCAAGAGAACCTGGGAGTAGAACGAAGATAGCAGTTAAATCAAAAGATCCTGATGTGGATCCTGTTGGTGCATGTGTTGGATTAAAGGGTAGAAGAGTTCAAGCTGTAGTTCAGGAATTAAAAGGAGAAAAGATTGATATTGTCCCTTGGTCTCCAGATGCTGCAAAATTTGTATGTAATGCTTTGGCTCCAGCGGAGATTGTGAGAGTCATTGTAGATGAAGCAAATCGTTCTATGGAAGTAGTGGTACCAGATGATCAATTATCTCTTGCTATTGGCAAGAAAGGGCAGAATGTACGATTAGCAGCGAGACTGACTGGATGGAACTTAGATGTTATAAGTGAATCAAGATATAATCAGGCATTGAAGAAAGGTTTTGAGTCACTATTAAGTTTAGAGCATGTGGACCTAAAATTAGCTACTGATCTGTATGATAAAGGATATGGTTCTGCCTTTGAATTGGCCAGTGCCGATGAAAAAGCTCTTCTTTCTATAGATGGTATGACAGAGGAAAAGGCTAAGATGATAATTAATGAAGCAAAAGAATATATAGCAAAAAAAGAAAATGAGGATAGTACTGAAGATATCAAGACAAAAGAGCAGCAATTAGCTGCTGAACTGGCAAATGAGTAAGAATAAGGGCCATATACCTGTAAGAACATGTGTTTCTTGTGGTTCTAAAAGAAGTAAATATGAGTTAATACGATTAGTATTAGATAAAAATGGAGTGATAATAAGGGACGATAAAGGCAAATTAGGGGGAAGGGGAGCATATGTATGTTCTAAGAAGGAATGTATAGAAAAAGTTATGTCAAAGCCGATTTTACTTTCTAAGGCATTAAAAAAGAGGAATATAAGATTTTTCGAACCCATAGGGGGAGCTAATGAGGAAGCTAAGGGTATATGAACTTGCAAAGGAATTAAATGTGGATAGTAAAAAGCTTGTAGAGAAGCTCCAAGAAGCTGGTATAAATGTTAAAAGTTATATGAGTACACTTGATGAATTTGAGGTGTCTAAGGCTAAAGAACTATTAACCAAGTCAAATGCGAAATCTAATGTCATAGTGGAAGAAAAAAGGGTTTCCAGGAGAGTTATTAGGAGAAGAAGAGTAAGAAATATTCCTGTTTCTAAAGCTGAAAAAAGTCTTGCAAGAGAGCATCTTAAAAAGGAAGATGTTAAGTCTCGGGAACAGGAGCTTAAAATAAAGTCTGAAGAAAAAAGTGAAGTAGTAGAAGAAAAAGAGACGTTAGATAAAGTAAACATAAAAGATAAGGAAGAGATTATTACTAAGACGGATGAAAAAGGCGACTTTGTAGAAGCTGAGACTAAGGCTATTCCTGATGAAGAAAAAGAAGTTTTGAAAGAGTCTGTAGAATCTAAAGAAGAGCCAGAACAAAAAGAGGAAAAGTATAAAAAGGCAGAAGTTATTAGTTTGCCACAAAAGAAACAAGAACATATTTCTGTTCAGGAGCAAGCGAAACAAATTGCAAATAAAGAAGAGATAAAAGAAGCAAGTGAAGAGAAGGAAGAAGATAAAGAGGATAAGAAAAAAAAGAAAAAGGAGAAAAAGAAGGCAAAGAAAAAAGACCTTATACCAAAGAGCGTGTATAGAAAGCTAAAGAAGGAGATATATGAAAGAGAAGATCTATATGATGAGGAGTATATTGCAAGGCGTAAGTTAAAAAAACCTGTCCAGAAAACAAAAAAAGAACAAAAGAAAAGGCCTTCCCAGATAAAAAAAACTGAGATAACTGTTCCCAGACCAAGTAAAAGAAAGATCAAGGTCCAAGAATCTGTAACGGTATCAGAGCTTGCAAAATCTATGGGAGTAAAAGCTTCTGAGTTAATTAAAAAACTTCTTTCTATGGGAGTTGTGGCCAGTATAAATCAATCTATAGATTTTGAAACAGCGTCATTGATTGCCGATGAGTTTGAATATGAATTAGAATTGGATACATTTAAAGAAGAGGAATTATTAGAAGAGGTGGAGGATAAACCAGAAGATTTGGAACCTCGTCCTCCAGTGGTTACTATAATGGGACATGTAGATCATGGGAAGACCACTCTTTTAGATTATATTAGAAAATCTAATATTACAGAAAGAGAAGTCGGAGGTATTACACAGCATATTGGAGCCTATTATGTAGAAACAGATGATGGAGATATAGTATTCTTGGATACACCTGGACATGAGGCATTTACTGAAATGAGAGTAAGGGGTGCTCAAGTTACTGATATTATCGTGCTCGTTGTTGCCGCAGATGATGGGGTAATGCCTCAGACAAAAGAGGCTATAAACCATGCTAAAGCTGCAAATATACCTATTGTAGTGGCAATAAATAAAGTAGATAAACCCGGAGCAAATCCTGATATGGTAAAAAGGCAACTTGCTGAACTTGAACTTTTACCTGAAGAATGGGGTGGTGATATATTAGTTGCTGAAGTTTCTGCTAAGACGGGAAAGGGAGTGGATGAGTTATTAAGTCTTATACTTTTACAGGCAGAAATGTTGGAGTTGAAGGCAAATCCTAATAGACCTGCGAAAGGAACTGTCATAGAATCAAAATTGGATAAGACAAAAGGGCCAATAGCAACGGTACTCATAAAAAATGGTACTCTTAGAAAAGGTGATCATTTCGTATGTGGGGAGCATTATGGCAGAGTTAGGGCAATGTTAGATCATCAGGGTAAAAGAATGGTTAGTGCTGGGCCATCAATGCCTGTGGAAATCTATGGAATATCGGGTGTTCCAATACCTGGAGATGATTTTGTCGTTGTAAAAAGTGAAAAAATAGCAAAAGAGATAGTAGAGCATAGACAAAAGAAAAAGCTGCAAACAGGTTCTAAAAAAGGACCGATTAGCTTAGAAGATTTGTATTCTAAGATAAAAGAAGGTGAAATAAAAGAGCTTAATCTTATAATAAAAGTTGATGTACATGGTTCTCTTGAAGCCCTTGAAAAAGCTATTCTACAAGAAAGCAGTGATGAGGTAAAAATATCAATAATACATTCTGGAATAGGGGCAATTACAGAGTCTGATGTGATGCTTGCTTCTGCATCTAATGCCATTATTATTGGATTTAATGTTAGAGCCACTTCAAGAGTTTCTGAAATTGCAGAGAGAGAGAATGTGGATATAAGATACTATAGCGTTATATATGAGGTAGTAGATGATATTAAAAAAGCTATGAGGGGTTTGTTAGAGCCTATATATAAAGAAAACATAATAGGTCATGCAGAAGTAAAACAAACTTTTAGAATACCAAAAGTGGGTATAGTTGCTGGATGCTTAGTAACTGATGGACATATAGAAAGGAATGCAAATATTAGAGTATTAAGAGATAGCGTTGTAATACATGATGGAAAATTGGCTTCTTTAAAGCGTTTCAAAGAAGATGTAAAAGATGTTCCATCTGGATATGAATGTGGAATTGGAATAGAAAATTTTAACGATATAAAACCTGGCGATATATTAGAAGCGTATAAAGTTGAAGAAATACAACCAGAATTATAGCCATGATAGTAGGGACATTGAAAGTGGAATTTTTTTTACCTGATAATAGATCTTTAAAAGGAAAAAGAAAGGTTGTTAAAAGCATGGTAAGCAAGGTTAGACATAGATTTAACGTGTCTATAGCCGAAGTAGGTTCAAATGATAATTGGCAAAAAATAGAACTGGGGATAAGTTTTGTGGGAAATGATAGGAGATATATAGATTCATCCTTATCAAAAGTACTTACCTATTTAGAGTCTCTCTATCTTGCCCAGCTTATGGATAGTAAGATGGAGATCATCAATATTTAAGCATATTATATTAGGAGATCTGTTATGTTACCAGGCAAAAGAGCGCGTAGGGTAGGAGATGCTATATTAAAAGAAATAGCATATTTACTTCTTTTTAGAGTAAGAGATCCCAGAGTTCAAGGTGTGACAGTAACTGGTATTCATCTAAGTGATGATTTGAAACATGCAAAAGTATATTATAGCGTTATGGGTGATATAGAAGCAGTTAAAACTGCTCAAGCTGGTTTAGAAAGTGCAAAGGGTTTTATAAAGAGAGAAATAGGAATAAGAATGGAATTAAGGTATGTGCCTGATATCATATTTATTTATGATCCATCTTTAAAATGGAGTAGTAAAATAGATGAACTTATGAAAGAAATAAAAGGAGTTACAGACGAATAGTGAAGTACAAAGAAGGAATTTTAAAAGATATAATAAAAGTTTTAGTAGAAAAAGAGAAGTTTCTCCTGTTAACTCATAAGGATCCTGATCTTGATGGGATAGGTTCTATGATAGCTTTGGGAAGAGCTTTGAGCAATGCGGGAAAGACAGTTACTCTATTTACTGAAACAAGTCTTGAGCCACCTTTAAGCAATATAAAGGGATCGGAAAGTATAGTATATGAATTAGATCCTAAAGTAAGATATGATGCCACTATTATTCTTGATTGTAGTGATTTACAAAGATTGGGAATAGCTAAAAATATTGCTACTGTTAATAGACCATTAATCAATATTGATCATCATGAAACAAATGACTTTTTTGGAGATTTTAACTTTGTTGTTACAGATAGTTCCTCTACAGGAGAATTAGTATTTAGATTAATAAAACAGTCAACCTTTTCTATTGACTTTGTAATTGCTGAAGATCTTTTTGCTGCTATACAGGCTGATACTGGCTGTTTCAAATATGAAAACACAACCAAAGATTCTTTTATTATTGCTGCTGAATTATTAGAATATGGTATAAGTCCTTGGGATATATATAGAAATACCACGGAACAATATACACTCCCTATGTTAAAACTTTTGGAAATGTCATTAAGCACGATAGAAACATATTATGATGGAAAATTAAGTATTATGAGTATAACATATGAAATGGTAAAAAAAGCAGGTGCATATCCTGGTGATAGTGAAAGATTTATTACTTATCCTCGATTTTTAGTAGGAGTAGAAATAGCCACTCTTATAAGACAAATAGGGGATAAAGAATATTATAAATTTAGTTTGAGGTCTAATGGAAGAGTGAATGTAGCTAAATTGGCTTCAAATTTTGGTGGCGGAGGTCATGCACGGGCTGCAGGATTTGAATGTAAAGGTGATTTGTATACAGTGAAAAAAAGATTTATGGAGCAAGTGTTAAATTTTTTAAAAAAATAACTATGGATGGAATACTCTTAATAGATAAGAAGAAAGGTTTTAGTTCATTTAATACTGTACAGCAGATTAAACGGATTCTTAAACCAAATAAGATTGGGCATGCTGGAACCTTAGATCCATTTGCAACTGGATTGCTAATTGTCTTAATAAATCAAGGGACTAAGCTCTTTAATTTTATCATGTCTGCAAATAAATTATATAGAGCAACTATATACTTAGGAATAGAAACTGATACATTTGACTGTACTGGAAAAGTGATTGCAGAAAAAGAGGTGCCAAATTTAGATGAGAATCTCATAAAAAAAATTTTAAACCGTTTTATAGGTATTATAGAGCAAACTCCTCCATTGTTTTCTGCTATAAAGTATAAAGGAACAAGAGCATATAAATTAGCCCGCAAGGGTGTAAATTTTGAGTTAAAAAAGAGATCTGTCTATATCCATAATACAGAATTAATACATTGGAATTTTCCAGAACTTACAGTAGATATAACCTGTTCCCCTGGTACATATATAAGGTCATTAGCAGTTGATATTGGTAAGGCTTTTAATACATGTGCTCATCTTAAAGAGCTGAGAAGGATATCATGTGGGAATTTTCATGTTAAAGATGCTATTGTTATAGAAGATAAGATTACAGAAGATTTTTTACAAAAAAAGATAATTTCATTACCTGATGCTTTGCCTGAATTTAAAACAGTTTATGTAGATGATGCTATGGCATGGAGATTAAGAAGTGGTATGCAACCGCAATTAATGGACAAAATTTTTGGTCAGGAATATATAAAATTTGTAAAAGATGATGAATTAGTAGCTATAGCAAAGATTGGTAAAAAAGGCAGAGTAAAACTTGAAAGGGTTTTTTATTAATAATATAATCAAAAATTTAGCTAATAATATATTAGGAGGATTTGTAATGGCATTAACACCTGAATTGAAAAAAGAAATAATTGATAAATTCAAGCTTCATGAAAAGGACACGGGTTCTCCTGAAGTTCAAATTGCTCTTTTGACAAAGAGGATCAATTATCTAACAGATCATTTTAAGATTCATAAAAAAGATCATCATTCCAGACGAGGATTGATGATGCTTGTAGGAAGAAGGAGGAGATTATTAGATTATTTAAAAAGTAAAGACTTTGATAGATATCAAAATATAATCAGAGCTTTAGGTATAAGAAAATAGGTTTTCTATATATAAAAACAAAAATTAAACAAGAGGATAAATGAATCATGAGAAAAAGTTATTCTATAGAGTTAGATGGTAAAGTTCTTAATATTGAAACCGGTCATATTGCTAAACAAGCCAATGGCTCAGTAGTAGTTAGTTTTGGTGAAACAGTCGTATTAGTTACTGTTGTAGCGTCAGATGAGATTAGGGAGGGATTAGATTTCCTTCCCCTTACTGTAGAATATCAAGAAATGTCATATGCAGGTGGGAAGATTCCCGGAAATTTTTTTAGAAGAGATATTGGCAGACCTGCTGATAGAGAAATAATAGCAGCTCGTTTGATAGATAGGCCTTTAAGACCTTTGTTCCCTGATAATTATCGTTTTGAAACCCAAATAATTGCTACTGTTCTTTCTACTGATAAAGAGCATGAAGCTGATGTGCCTGCTCTTATAGGTGCATCAGCGGCCTTAGAGATTTCTGATATACCTTTTATGGGGCCTATTGCTGGAGTTAGGATAGGTAGAGTAAATGGGGATTTTATAATCAATCCAACAATAAGTCAGCAGGAGGATAGTGATATAAATATAGTAGTAGCAGGAAACAGAAAAGGAATAGTAATGGTAGAGGGAGGAGCAAGGTTTGTATCTGAATCAGAGATGATAGATGCTATATTATATGGTTACGAAATGCTCAAGCCCATATTAGATATTCAGGATGAGTTAAGAAGGTCTGTTGGCAAACAAAAAATAATATTGCCTCAGAAAGAAATTGATGATCAATTAAGAGACAAGGTAATAGAATTGGCTGAGCCTTTGCTGAAGGATGTACTTAATACTGCTAATAAAAAGGCAAGAAATATTAAAAGAAAAAATATCAAAAAGGAAGTGATAGAGAAACTTTCTAATGAATATGAAGGTAAAGAGGCAGAAATAAAAGAGATTCTTCAAGAGTTTGAAAAAAATCTAATGAGAAGAATGATCCTTGAAGAAGGAAAGAGAATAGATGGTCGCTCTTTTACTGATATAAGACCTATAGAGTGTAATGTAGGTGTTTTGCCTCGTGTCCATGGATCTGCATTATTCACCAGAGGTGAAACTCAAGCCTTGGTACTGACTACACTTGGCACAGAATGGGATGAACAGAGGATGGAATCTATATATGGTGATTATTTTATGTCGTTTATATTTCATTATAACTTCCCCCCGTATTCTGTAGGCGAAGTCAAGAGACTTACAGGTCCAAGCAGAAGAGAAATCGGTCACGGAGAACTGGCCAGAAGGGCTTTGATGCCGGTTGTGCCAAGCAAAGATGAGTTTCAGTATTGTATACGTGTTGTTTCCGAAATTTTAGAGTCTAATGGCTCATCTTCTATGGCAAGTGTTTGTGGTGGTAGTCTTTCTCTTATGGATGCTGGTGTTCCAATAAAAGAACACGTGGCTGGAATTGCAATGGGTTTGGTTTCTGATGGCAACAAAATTGCTGTTCTTACAGATATTATAGGCGATGAAGATCACTATGGTGATATGGATTTTAAAGTAGCAGGTACAAGACAGGGAATTACAGCTATTCAAATGGATATAAAAATAGAGGACATTAATCGTGATATATTAGAAAAGGCTCTTAAACAAGCAAAAGAGGCTAGATTGTTTGTATTGGACAATATGATAAAGACTATTTCGAGACCAAGAGATTATGTGTCAGAGTATGCACCTGTTATTAGCACATTAAAAATTGCACCTTATCAAGTAAAAACTTTAATTGGGCCTGGAGGTAGAACAGTAAAAGAAATATCTAATGAGACAGGTTCTCGTATATATGCTGAAGATGATGGAACTGTTCATATTTCATCTCCTGATAGAGCAAGTGCAGAGTCTGCAATAAAGAAGATCAAGGACCTTTTTAAAGAGGTAGAAGTAGGATCCACGTATACTGGTAAGGTGCTAAAAATATTAGATTTTGGTGCTATAGTAGAGATATTTCCAGGAACAGAGGGTATGATTCATATATCTCAATTGGATAATAGACGAGTTAATAAGGTAAGTGATGTATTAAAAGAAGGAGATGAAGTGATAGTAAAGGTTATTGGATTTGATGAATATGGAAGAATAAGATTGTCGAGAAAAGCTGTTTTAGAAGAAGATATGGGAAATGTATCGTAAAACAGTATTAAATAATGGCATAAGGATTATCTCAGAGTCAGTTGAGCATGCGCGTTCTGTTTGTATTGGTATATGGGTAAATGCAGGTTCAAGAGATGAAGAGTTTTCAGAAAATGGGGTTTCTCATTTTATAGAACATATGAGTTTTAAGGGCACAAAAAATAGGAATGCTTTACAAATAGCAAAGGAATTAGATGCCATAGGCGGTATGTCAAATGCATTTACCGGAAGGGAGAATACATGTTTCCATGCAAGAGTATTAGGGAAACATCTTTTTATTGTGGCAGATATATTAAGTGACATTTTTCTTAACTCAGTGTTTGATCCTATAGATATTGAAAAGGAAAGAGGGGTAATTTTTCAAGAGATAAAAATGTTGGAAGATAGTCCTGAAGACTATATTCATGATCTTTTATATAGAATATTGTGGAAAGATCATCCTATTGGGATGCCTGTTTTGGGAACAAAGGAATCTATAGTAAATATTAGTAGAAATACTATACTAAATTATATAATGCGGCACTATTCTCCAGAAAATATTATAGTCTGTGCTGCAGGTGCTGTAAAACATGATGATATGTTGCATTATTTTTCTCCTATTTTTGAAAAAGTTTCACATAATAATTTAGATCCTATAAGATTTCCTCCACAAACAAATATAGAAGTGTCATTTCATTATAGAGATTTGGAGCAAACCCATATATGTATTGGAGTGGAATCAGTATCTATAAAAGATGAAAGAAGGTTTGCGGTCAGTTTATTAAATACTATACTTGGTGGCAATATGAGTTCTAGACTTTTTCAAGAAATAAGAGATAAAAGAGGTCTTGCATATTCTGTTTATAGTTTTACTTCTTCATACACAGATATAGGGATGTTTGGTATATATGCTGCTTGTGAGTCAACTAATGTTAATGCTGTATTAGAAATTATTAACAAGGAAATAAAAAGGCTTTTAAATGGTGATATAAGTAAAGAAGATATTAATGGGGCTAAGGATTATATAATAGGTGGAGTATATTTAGCATCAGAGAGTATAGAAAATAGGATGATACGTATGGCAAGAAATGAACTTATATTTGAAAAATATATACCTTATGAGGAGATTGTTTCAAAAATAGAATCAGTGAATTTAGATGATATAATTGATGTAGCAAATATGATATTCAATAATAAAATTTTAGCCTTAGTTACCTTAGGTCCTCTAAAAGAGGGTAATATAGATGTGTCAAATATCACTATAAATTAAAAGGGGGTGAACATGTCCAGAGTTTGTGAAATATGTGGAAAAAAACCTCAGGTAGGAAATAATGTAAGTCATGCAAGGAATAGAACAAAAAGGAGATGGTATCCTAATCTTCAAAAAGTTAAATGTGTTCAGAATGGTCAGGTAAAAAGGATAAGAGTTTGCACAAAATGTCTTAAAGCTGGGAAAATAATTAAACCACCAATAAAGTAATAAAAACATAAAATTAAGATTTAATATTTAATATATCTATGATATGACCTTTGTGAAGGAAGATTATTTTTGTAGCTATATCTTTGGCTTCGTCTTGATTATGAGTTACATATATCATGGTAAATCCAATTTTTTTATGTAAGGAAAGAATTTCTTGACGGAGATGCATATTTAATCCAATATCTAAATTGGATAATGGTTCATCCATAAGTATAATGTTTGGCTCGGTCACTATAGTTCTTGCAAGAGCAACGCGTTGTTGTTGCCCACCTGATAATTCGTGTGGTTTTTTTTCTGCATAATCAGACATATTCATAAGGAGTAATATTTTTTTTATTTTCTCTTCTCTTTCTTTTTTGGGAATACCTTTTACCTTTAATCCAAATTCTATATTGCCTTTAACACTTAAATGTGGCCAAAGCGCAAGATCTTGAAAAACCATACCAATGTTTCTTTTTTCTGGTGGTTCAATAATACACTTTTCTTTGGAAACTAATTTTTCTTCTATAAATAGCTTTCCTTTATCTGGAGCAAGAAAACCAGCTATTAATCGCAGTATAGTGGTTTTTCCACATCCTGAAGCTCCAAATATTACTATTCTTTCTCTTTGCCCAATGTTTAACGATATATTATCTAAAATAATATTATTATTGTAATATTTCGTTATATTAATGAGTCTTATTGCTTCATATGTTTTCATGACCAAATTTTGAATATCTTGATTAAGATAAACATAGGCAAAATAGAAACACATATCATTATTATACAAAGAGATGCTATAAGTTCTGGTGATCCATTAGCCATAAGTGTAAAGATACGTACTGATAGTGTATCATGTCCTGGAGGGTATACCAACATAGTGATACCTGTATCTCTTAATAAAAAGATATAACCCACTATCCATGATATTACAATACCTTTTTTTGCCAATGGTCCTAAGATATATAAGATTCTATGAGACCATTTTGCCCCTAACATTTGGGCTGCTTCTTCCATAGATCTTGGAATATGAGATAATTGAGCATGTATAATTTTACTGGTAATAGCCGTGTATTTTGCAATATAACCCATTATAATAATAAGGGGTGTACTATATATGAATTTAGTCCAAGAGGTATTCCACATATTTATAAGACCTATGCCTATGACAGTGCTGGGAAGGGCAAGTAAAAAAATTGTAAATGAGTCTATAATAGATGCAAAAGAAAAGAGTTTGGTTTGTATGATGTATCCCAGAAAAAAACCCAAGATACTTAAAAATGTTGCTCCTATAATGGCATACATTATGCTTCTTAAAATACTGGATTTTGCCATTTCAAATGCTGTTAAAAAAATACGCAATTCAGATGATTTGATAATAAGAGCAAGTAAAGGCAGAATAACTATTATAAATACCATTATTGTAAGAATTATAAAAAAAGTTATTTTATAAAAAATATTGAGTCTTATTATGTAAATTTCTCCATATTTTATATATGGAGAAAATTTGTTTCTTTTTTTGTGTAGATGCAACTTCTCTATAATAAGTAATATCAATGTAATAATTAACAAAGGTATAGTATGAATAATTGCTTGCCTAAAATTATAAAAAGCAGAAAATTGTATAAAGCTTTCTACAGGAAATACATTATATCTCAAAAAATTTGGGACAGTAAATTCACCTAAGCTAAAAAGAAATACCAATACTGCAGCCATTGAGATACCAGGAATTATAATAGGAAGTGTTATATATTTTAACACTTTTCTCCAATTAGCTAATAATTTACCAGCTTCTTCCAGCCTGGGATTAATAGAATGAAGAAGCAGTATGGTCATTAACATAGGTATAGGTAAAAAAATAGAAAATAACACAAAACCACATCCGGGAAGACCGAATAATAATTGATTAGTCGTTTTTATAAAGAGAGGGGTAACTTTTGATAAAATACCTTGCTTACCTAATAAATCAAACCACGATATTGCTATTATATATGGTGGGATAAGCATAGGAATAATAAATAAAAATATGAATAACTTAGAAACAGGAATATCTGTTTTTCCTAAGACTATTCCTAATGGAACTCCTATTATAATGGTACATATAGTCACAACAAGAGATAGAATAAGGCTATGTTTCATCAGTTTCCATTCATATGGGGATTTTAAAAGGCTGCTATATGCATGCATAGTAATATGCCCATTTACTGTTATGCTTTTGAAAAGCATTGCAAGCATAGGGAATATCCCAATTATTATAAATAATGAAATAATACAGGTAAGAAATATATTTTTAGCCATTTAAAAAAAAGACCTAAATGCCTACCCATGTTCTTAAAAAAGATTGGATTTTGATCATCTTTTTGGCAACAGCACTATAATTAATATGCATGATTTTTATATTTTTTATTGGCTTAAGTTCAGGTGGCATTTTAACGCCAGAATGAAGTGGAATTTGGGCACAATTTGCAAACGCTAATTTTCTTTCTGTTTTTTTAGACAAAAGATAGTCAATAAGTTTCTTGGCCATTTTAGGATGTGGAGCTCCTTTTATTAATACCACTGCATTTGGTATAATTAGGCACCCTATATCATTTTCTCCTTGGTCAGGATAAACTATAAATACTGGTTTTTTCTGTCTTATACGGTTAATTACATCATCACTATCTACCAAACTAAATTCATATTCTCCAGAAGCAACAAAATCTGCACTTTCACCATTACTTGTAGATACAGCGACATTGTTTTTTTTCATAGACCACATAAACTTTTTTGCTTTTTTATCACCCCATAAAGTAAATATTGCAGCCATTTCAGTAGTAGTAGTTCCAAAAAGTGGATTAGCAATTACAGCTTTTCCTTTCCAAACAGGATCTATGTATGACATTATACTGGTTGGTATATGATCTGCATTTTTATTAACAATAAAGACTCTGGCTCTGGCTGAAAAGCCAGTCCAATATCCATATGGCTCTTTAAACATATCTGGTATATCCTTGGCATTTGCTGATATATAAGGAGCAGCCACTCCTTTTTGCTTGAGCACTTCAGCTCTAATAGGATCATTTGCCCAATATACATCAGCTTGAGGATTGTTTTTTTCGGCTATTAATCTATTTATAACGCCAGTACTTTTTGTCTCTTCAGTATCATATACGGCCTTTACTTTAATCCCTGTTTTCTTTTCAAAATCTTTTAAAATGGGTTCTGAAAACACTTGATCTTCAGATACATATACCACTACTATCTTACTATTATTAGATGATCTAATATATCTATGCATGATAAATATCGATAAGGCACAGCTACAGATTATGATTATAAAGATAATTTTTATATTTTTCATGTTTAGCATTTTACATATGTGATATGCTATAATCAAGTGTTCATAAGAGTTTGAAGATATTTTTAAAATAGTGAAAAATTACATTAGATTGACAAATATTATGGGGCATGTTAATGAAAACTTACAAAAAACAAAAAGGGAGGTCAAAATGGCAGATATATTACATGTAACAGATGCAGATTTTGAGAATGAAATTATTAAATCTGATATTCCAGCAATGGTAGATTTTTGGGCAGATTGGTGTGGTCCATGCAAAATGGTAGCTCCAGTAATAGAAGAATTGGCAGATGAATTTAAGGGAAAAGTCAAGATAGCAAAGATGAATGTTGATCAAAACAGGCAAACTCCAGCAAAGTTTGGAATTAGAAGTATACCTACTATGATATTTTTTAAAAATGGTGAGGTAGTAAATGTAATTATTGGGGCACAACCTAAGGAAATTTTGAAGAGAGAATTGGAGAAGCTTTTATAATGGAAGATGTTTTAATTATAGGGGCAGGCCCGGCGGGTCTGACAGCTTCTATATATGCTATAAGGGGAGGATTGAAAGTAAGAATAATAGAAAAAAATGTTCCTGGTGGACAGGTAATAAATACTGATTTAATAGAGAATTATCCGGGTTTTCCTGAGGGTATATCTGGTTTTGATCTTATGGATAGAATAAGAAGGCAGGCTGAAAATTTGGGAATAGTGATTGAAAACCAGGAAGTAATAGAAATTAAAAGTGTTGGCAATACAAAAGAGGTTTATACAAATAAAGAGAGACTTAAATCAAAAACAGTGATTATAGCTTCTGGTTCTAATCCCAAAAAATTAGGTATAGATGGGGAGGAAAGATTTATAGGTAAAGGTGTTTCATTTTGTGCTACATGTGATGGTCCTTTTTTCAAGGATCAGGAAGTTGCAGTGATAGGGGGTGGTGATTCTGCTGTTCAGGAGGCAATATTTTTGAGCAGATTTGTTAGCAAAGTATATCTTATCCATAGGAGGGATAAACTAAGGGCAATAAAAATACTTCAGCAAAGAGCATTTAAACAAAAAAACATAAATTTTATTTGGGATACAGTACCTACTAAAATTGTGGGAAAAGAGTCTGTAGAGGGCTTAGAATTAAAAAATATAAAAGATAATACTATGTCATATCTGGATGTAAAAGGAATATTTGTGTTTATAGGTCTTACTCCTAATACATCGTTTTTGGATAAAGATATTGAAATGGATAAAAATGGTTTTATAATTACTGATGAGGTCATGGGAACTTCTAGTAAAGGAATATTTGCTGCTGGTGATGTAAGATCTAAAATGCTTAGACAAATATCTACTGCAGTAGGAGATGGTGCTATTGCGGCTTTTTCTGTAGCAAGATATATAGAAGAAAGTGAATAATGAAAAATTATGCAAGAATTTTTATTTCTTTTCTATTCGTCTTTTTTTTTATAACAAGTTGTGGGCCTCCACCTGAAGCTCTTAAAAAGGAAAAAGGACCTGAAGCTCTTATGAAAGAAGGCATAAAAGATATGCAAGATGGCTTTTATGTAGGAGCAATCAATGTGTTTCAGCAGATAAAAGATAAATATCCATATAGTAAATACGTAGTAATGGCAGAATTAAAGATAGCCGATGCTTTATATATGAAAGGTAATTATGATGAGGCATATGAGGCATATAATGAGTTTGAAAAATTACATCCTTTAAATCCTAATATTCCCTATGTCATATATCAAAAGGGGATGTGTCATTTTGAAAGAGTATCTACTATTGATAGAGATCAATATCATACAAAAAAAGCAAAAGAAGAATTTGAGAGACTGATACGTAGATTCCCTAATTCTAAATATGCCAGAATAGCCAAATGGAGACTAAGAAAGTGTTATTCAAATCTTGCAAAACATGAACTTTATGTTGCAAATTTTTATTTTAAAATGAAGCATTATAAAGCAGCACTTCAGAGATATAGATATGCTATTATGAATTATCCTGATATAGGACAATATTATGATGCGTTAAAGGGCATAGAAAGATGTGAGATGAGGTTAAAAAAGAAGGGTAAGATGTTAGCTAAAGAAGAGAAGGTAATAATGGAAGCTAAAAAAAAGATAGAAAAGTGTCTACCATGTGAGAGAATAAGAAAAGGGAGACCTCCAGCTCTTGAGGCAGAGATGAAAAAAAATAGATAAATTGGAGGTATTATTATGCCCATATATGAATTTTACTGCCCAGATTGTCATATGATATTTAATTTTTACTCTAAAAGGATAAATACAGACAAGGTTCCTATATGTCCTAAATGCTGTAAAGTAAAACTTCAAAGAAAGATGTCTATATTTGCTACTTCTCATGGTTTTAAGAATGAAGAGGGTGCAGAAGAATTACCAAATATTGATGAGAGCAGGTTGGAAAAGGCCATGGGTATTATTGCAAGGGAAGCTGAAAATATAAATGAAGAAAAGCCTGAACAGGCAGCAAAACTTATGCGAAGGCTTACAGATATGATGGGCCTTAAATTAGGGCCTGGTATGGAGGAGGCATTAAGAAGAATGGAAAAAGGTGAAGATCCAGAAAAAATAGAAGAGGAGATGGGAGACATACTTGAGGAAGAAGTTCCTTTTGTATTAAAAGAAGGAGGAAGTAGATTATCAAAATATAGTAGACCTCCTCAGGTGGATGAGACATTGTATGAATTATGAAACCAATAATTCAGAAATATGCGCTACACGTATTGGTAGGTGATGTTTTTTAATACCATTTTGAATTTGAATTATACAGCCAGGGCATTCAGTTGCTACAATGCTACTATTTGTTTTTATTATAGATTTTATTTTTCTATTTTGAAGCTCAAAGCTTATATTTCTATGAGTTATACCAAATGAACCCCCAAGTCCACAACACATATCTGCATTTTCCATTTCTACAAACTTTATCTTTTTTATAGAACCTATAATTTCACGGGGTTCATTATATATTCCTTGGTGCCACTTCATATGGCAAGGATCATGATATGTTACAGTAACATAATTAGGCATTTCAATATTTAATTTTATTTGTTCTTCTATAATAAATTCTGAAAATCCTCTTGTTCTTGATGATACATATCTCGCCTTTTCCATATAATCCTCATCTTTATCAAACCAATCTTTGTATGCTTTAAGAGCAGAAACACATGTTGCACAACCTGTGACTATTTTTTCATATCCATACAATATATCTATATTTTTTTTTGCTATTTTTTTGGCGGTTTTTATATCTCCAGCACTATAAATAGGAAATCCACAACAGCTAAGCCCATAAGGATATATAACATTAAAACCTATTTTCCTTAGGGCCTGTATTATCTTTTCTCCAATATAAGATAAGAAGAATTCAAATGCACAACCGGGGAAAATGGCTATTTTGCCTGCTTTTTTGTTAATATTTTCTGGAGCTATTCGTTTTGGAAGAAAGGGTAAAGAGATTTTGGGTATAGAAATAGAGCCGGAAAATATAAAAAAAGAATCTGAAAGATGTCTGAGAGGTGGAGCTTTTTTTGTAGAAAGTCCGGGTATATAAGATAAAAATTTTATAAATTTGGCCAAAGTTTCTCTATTAGAAAGGATCCATCTATATATAATATATTGAATAACACTGAGTCCATTTTGGTTTATAAATTCGTTTCTTGCTTTTATAGATATATCTACCGATGATACTTTGGCAGGACATACTGATTGACATCTTCCACATAAGATACAGTAATAAATGGCATCTTTGTAAGAGGTGTCTGTTAGAATTATATTTTCTTTTGAAGCCATATTTATAAGCATATTTCTTCCTCGAGCTACATGAGTTTCTATGTGCTCCACTTTGTATATTGGACAAGCAGACATACAGAATCCACATTTCATACATTTTTCTGCCTCTTTTACCATATCTTTCCTGGATTAAGGATACCTTTTGGATCAAATACTTTTTTTATTGATTTTAATATTTCAAGTTCTTCCTTTGAGATAATCTTTTTTAAGAATTTTCTTTTTTCAAGTCCTATGCCATGTTCACCCGAAATTGCTCCGTCCATTTCTATTGCTAAAGAGAATATCTTATTAACTGCTTCTTGAGCCTTTTTATAATGTTCAGGATTGTTTTTGTCTGTCAATATACTTGGATGGAGATTTCCATCTCCAGCATGACCTATTATAACAATTGTTAAATCATAAGATTTTGCAATCTCTTTTATCTTTATAATAAGTTCTGGCAATCTTTTTGGAGGGACACAAACATCTTCTGCTAATACTGTTGGTGCATATCCAAATATAGCAGAAAATCCAGCTCTTCTTGCCATCCAGATTTTTTCTGCTTCTACATTGTTTTCTGCTATTTTTAGTTTTGTAATATTTCCATAATTTTTACATATACTTACTATATCCTTTGCTTCTTTTTCTACAGCTTCTATTACTCCATCTACCTCAAATAGCAGGACCGCATCTGATTCAGTAGGAAGACCAATAGGATTAATTTCTTCTATTCTTTTTATAACCCAATTATCCATAAGTTCTATTTTTGCAGGAATAATTCCTTTTGATATAATTTTAGAAACAACTTTTCCAGCACTTACCACATCTTTAAAAGCCGATAGTATAGTTTTTCTAGCTGGTGGCATAGGAATAAGGCGGAGAATAGCATCTGTTACAATTGCCAATGTTCCTTCTGAGCCACATATAAGTTGAGGGAGGTCATAGCCTGTAACATTTTTTACTGTTTTTCCTCCCATTTCAATAACATCACCATTTGGTAGGACAATTTCTATTCCTAAAAGATAATGTTTAAATACTCCATATTTTATTGCATATGGTCCTCCTGAATTTTCAGATATACACCCACCAATAGTTGCAGCAAGAAAACTCTGAGGATCAGGAGGAAAAAATAAATTATATTTTTTAAGAAATTCATATAAGTCATTCAATACAACGCCTGCTTCAACTTTTATGAATAGATTGTCTTTGTCAAATTCCAATATTCTATTCATCCTTGTAGTGCATATAATAATGCCACCTGCTATTGGTATAGAACCACCACTTACATTTGTTCCTGCTCCTCTTACAGTGACGGGTATTTCATATTTATATGCTATTTTCATTATATCTGAAATTTGTTTTTTTGTTTTAGGAAGGAGGACCACATCTGGTAATGCCTGCCATTCTGTTGTGGCATCATAAGAATATGATATTAACTCTGCTGGTGAGTCTAAAACACCTTTTTGTCCAATAATATCTCTAAATTTTTTGATAATTTTTTTGTCAATAGACATTTTATTTTCCTAAAACCTTACTTTTATGGATTCCGCATGTATAGGCAGGCCTTCTTGTTCAGCAAGTCTTATTACTACATCCTTAAGGCTTTCCAGTCCTTTTTTGCTAAGATACTGGAATGTTGGTTTTTTAATAAAATCATCTACAGATAAACCAGAAAACATTCTCGCTCCTTTTGCTGTAGGCAATACATGATTTGTTCCTGATGCATAATCACCAACTGGAACAGGAGCATATGGACCAAGAAATATAGAACCTGCATGTTTTATTTTATTCAATACTACAAAAACATCTTTTGTTACTATTTGCAGATGTTCAGGTGCATATTCATTGATAAAATTAATAGCTTCATCAATATCATCTGCTATAAGCACATGAGAATACTTAAACAAAGAAGACCTAAATATTTCTTTTCTACTCAGGGTTTCATATCTTTTATTTATTATATTACATACTTTATTTGCCAAATCAAATTTAGTAGTTATCAGTATAGCTGAAGAATCAGGGTCATGCTCTATTTGTGACAGAAAGTCTACAGCTATCCATTCAGGATTTCCTGTCTCATCAGCAAGTATTAAAGATTCACTAGGGCCTGCTGGAGAATCTATATCAACTATTCCGTAAACTACCATCTTGGCAGCGGTGACATATTTATTCCCCGGACCAACAATTTTGTCCACCTTTGGTATTGTTTCTGTACCAAAAGCAAGCCCCGCAATACCCCATGGCCCACCAACCTTAAATATTTTATCAACCCCGGCAATGTCTGCTGCTATAAGGACTAAAGGATTGATAGACATTTCTTTCATAGGAGGTGTTGTTAATATAATATTTTTTACTCCTGCTACTTTTGCAGGAATAACAGTCATAAGAACTGTGCTGGGATATGCTGCTGTTCCACCGGGGACATAACATCCCACATTCTCTATTGCCCTTGTTATACGTCCAACTATTATTCCATCTATTATTTCAATGCACCACATTTGTTTTTCAAGCTGTGCTTCGTGAAATTTTTTAATATTATTTGCAGCAGCTTTAATGTCATTAACAACTTCTTTGCTTACTTTAGTATATGCATCTTCAATATCTGTTTTATCTACTTTTATGTCTTCTATGTCTATACTTTCTTTATAACCAAAACTTTTAAGTCCTTTTATTATAGCCTTATCTCCTTGATTTTTTACATCATCAACAATATTTTTCACATATTCATATATAGATGAGATGTCTTGCATTGATCTTTTCATAATAAGCTGTAATTGATTCTTGCTAATATCTTTTATTTTTATTGGTTGTAAGTTCATGAATTGCTCCTTTAGATATTTATTTCTTTTTATTTAAGATATAAGCTCATTGTCAAGAAACAAGAATAAGGATTGAAATATATTAAAGTTCAAAATCCACTCTTATTTTAAACATCTTAATAGCAGGAAGATTAAGTATATCTTTTATACCTGTTTCCTTAGAAATATCTTTTATTGCTTTTTCTATATACTCCATATTTTCCGCAATAAAAGTAAACCAAATATTATATTCACCATTTCTTAGATAATTATGTGTTACTCCTGGGTATCTGTTTACTACTTTTACAAACATATCAATTTTATCCTTAGGTACTTTTGCTGTACATAGAGTGCTTACAAAATTGAGTTTATTTGAATGAAAATTTCCTCCAATTCTTCTAACAATTCCTTTTTCTTTAAGTCGAGCTATCCTTTCTATGACTTTATCTTCTGAAATTCCAAGCTTACTTCCTAATTCTTTAAATGGTCTTGGTGAAATAGGAAAGTTGGATTGAATTTCATTTAATATAGCTTTATCTATCGCATCCATTCCATTATTGTTTTTTTGTTTAGGTTCATATAAACATAAAGGCTCTTCTTCAAGATAATCTTTTGTCTTTTCATATGCCCTTGCTCTGCATCCCCCACAGAATTTTATATATTCGCATTTTCCACATTTTCCTTTATATAAAGAAAAATTTCTAAGATTATTAAAAATTGGTGAATTATCCCATATTTCTTTAAAGGTGTTATTTCTTAATTCACCACAATTTATCTCAAGATATCCACATGGCTGTATTAGCTCATTAGCAGATATAAAACAAAATGATATTCCCCCAAGACAGCCTTTTGTCACTGCATCAAGACCATATCTTTTAAAATCTACTTTTTCTCCTTTTTTATGTGCCTGTTGTCTTAGTATCCTATAATATTGAGGAGCACATGTGGGTTTGATATGTATTGGAACCTCTTCTCTTTTTTTTAACAGCCACAATAAAAACTCTTCATATTCCTCTTTCTCTATTTCTTTGTCTTTTAGTCCTTTTGCTCTACCAGTAGGAACAAGCAAAAATATATGATGTGCAACTGCACCTAAATTTATAGCCATATTCATTATTTTTTCTATCTGATTTATATTATATTTTGTAACTGTTGTATTTATTTGGAATTCTATCCCGTTATTTTTTAATATATGAATGCCATTAATAGCAGCATTAAATGCACCTTTAACATTTCTAAATTGGTCGTGCATTTTTTCATCCGAACTATCTATGGATATGCTAACCCTTTGTATTCCAGAATCTTTTATCATTTTTGCTATTGTAGGATTAATAAGTGTCCCATTTGTAGCAAGTACCATTCTCATACCAAGGGCTGTCCCATAATTTGCTATTTCAAATACTCCCTCCTTTAAAAGGGGCTCTCCACCCGTAAGTATTATTACAGGTGTTCCTACTTCCTTTATCTGCTCCAATATCTCAAAACATCTGTTTTTATCAGGTCCATCACTACTTTCTTTATCAGATGCGCCTCTACAATGAAGACATTTTAAGTTGCACTTTTTTGTTAACTCCCAAGCAACAATTCTTAATTCTTTTATTGTATCCCTATTCATTATATTAATTTTATTAAAAACTTTTAATTAACTTGAAATTTTCTAATTTTAATAGAAGATATGTCTATATAATAATATATTAATTAATTTTATTGTGGAATTACTTTAAATTATATTCAAATATTATTTGTTATTTATGATTTTTGCTATTTCTTTTGAAAAGTATGTAAGTATAAGGTCTGCTCCTGCTCTTTTGATAGAAACAAGTATCTCCATCATACATCTTTTTCCATCAAGCCAGCCTTTTTCTTCAGCTGCCCTTAACATGGAATATTCTCCACTTACATTATAGGCAGCGACAGGTATATCACAAATTTGTCTAATCCTATATATAATATCCAGATATGGCAGAGCAGGTTTTACCATTACAATATCTGCTCCTTCTTCAATATCTAATGACGCTTCTTTTATTGCTTCTAATGCATTTGCAGGATCCATTTGGTATGTAGTCCTATCCCCAAACTTTGGAGCTGATTCTGCCGCATCTCTAAATGGCCCATAGAATCCAGATGCATATTTTACTGCATATGAAAGTATTGCTACGTCTTGATATCCCTCTTCATCTAATGCATCTCTTATAGCTGCTACTCTTCCATCCATCATATCTGATGGTGCAACTATATCTGCTCCTGCTCTTGCATGAGATACTGCCTGTTTTGCGAGAAATTCAATAGTAGTATCATTATCTATTATACCATTGGTAACTATTCCACAATGACCATGATCTGTATATTCACACAAACATACGTCAGTTATAATAACAATGTCCGGTATCTTATCCTTTATTGCTTTAATTGACTGCTGCACAATACCATCATCTGCCCATGATTCACTTCCGATAGAATCTTTTTTTTCTGGAATGCCAAAGATTATCACAGCGGGGATACCAAGCTCCCATATTTCTTTTATTTCATCTACTACTCTATCTGTTGAAAAACGAAATTGTCCTGGCATTGAAGGTATAGGCTCTTCTATATTTTTTCCATATCTTACAAAGATAGGAGCTATAAGATCTTTCGTGGATATAGTTGTCTCTCTCACCATATCTCTTATTGTCGATGTTCTTCTGAGCCTCCTTGGTCTGATCCTCATATTCCTATCTCCTCGTTTGTTAGATAGCAGGCAGGGTCAGGTGCCCATATATCTCCTGTTACTGCTTCTGCTCTGACTCTAAAATTACCTGCACATATATCCAACCATTTACATTTTGCACATTTTCCTTTTAAATATTTTTTTTTATTCTTTAATTTAGCCATAAGGGGATCTGATGTGTCTGTCCATATCTTACTAAATGGTTTCTCAAGCACATTACCAAATTTGTAATGTCTCCAGAATTGATCAGCATGAACACTTCCATCCCAGCTTATACATCCTATACCATTTCCAGAACTATTTCCTCCATTCATTTTAAGAAGTTCCAGGACCTTTTCTGCTCTTGGATTTCTTTCGTTTAACATTCGTATATATAGATATGGACCATCCGCATGATTATCTACAGTAAGAACTTCTTTTTTTAGTCCTTTATTATGAAGTTTTTTTGTCTTATCAATTATAAGATCTACAATTTTTCTTGTTTCTGTATGACTTAAATCATCATTTATTAGACTTGTTCCTCGTCCAGAATATACTAAATGATAGAAACATACTCTGTCTATATCCTCTTTTTCAACAAGATCAAATATATTTGGTATCTCATTTGCATTAAATCGGTTTATGGTAAATCTTAATCCTACTTTTATTCCTATATTCTTGCAGTTAGCTATACCTTTCATAGCAGAATTGAATGCCCCTTTTATGCCTCTGAAATAGTCATTGATATTTTCAAGCCCATCCAAGCTAATACCGACATATGAAATCCCAGCATCTTTTAACCTAATGGCAATATCTTTGTTTATTAATGTTCCATTTGTAGACAAAACTGCTCTTATACCTTTCTTGGTGGTATACTCAATAAGTTGTATAATATCTGACCTCAGAAGAGGTTCTCCACCAGAAAATAAAATAACAGGCACTCCAAATTCTGCTAAGTCATCTATAATAGATAGTGCTTGGGTATAATTTATCTTATCTTCTTTGTTTGAGAGCTCAGCATTTGCATAACAGTGGATACATCTCAAATTACATGATTTGGTAATATTCCATACTACTATAGGTTTTTTATCTTGTGAAAATTGAAGAAGATGACTTGGTAACTTTTTAGTATCTCTTCCGTAACGAATAGGATCTGATGGCTCTATTGTGCCACAATAAAGCTTTGATATACCTATCAATCTCTATTTATCTCCTGACGATAATATTTTTTTATTAATGAATTTATATAAGCATCCATATCTACTATTGAATTTTTATTTAATATAAAAGTGCTGATGCCAGTCCGTTCTTTTATCAATTTCAAACCATATTCTAATCTTTTTGCAACTTGAAAGGCAAGATCATCAGAATCTTTTCCTGTCTCTATAGATCTTTTTATAAGCTCATCAATAGCACTATCATCAAAGCTGATTTTTACTTCCATCCTATCAGGTAAATCTAATTCCTCTTCCTTTATTTTACCATACATTTCATAAAAGATTTCAAAAGATGTATTTATGTCCGTTAAGTATTTAAAATATATAGAAATAATCAGATTTATTCTTTCGTCATATATATTAATTGATTTTTCATCTTTAAATTCATGAATTCTGGCTTTTATATAATTTTTTATATTGATAATCCTATTTTCCCTGGCTATATCAAATCGTTCTAAAATTCCAGAATTTTCAGAATATTTTAAAAGATGTTCAAGCTGTTTATAAGGATTATCAACTACTTCAGGGGTAACTACAAATTTATTTATATTGGTGGAGGGTAACTTTTTTTCAAAAGGCGTTAACACCTTTTCTATAGCACTAACAAGACCTCTTGCCCCTGTTTTCTGAGCAGATGCTATATTAGCTATCTTTTCTAAAGCCTCATCTTCGAATTCTATGTCTATATTATAGGATCTAAAATCTAATCGTTTACTTAATATTACAGGAGTATTAGGATTTTTTAATATTTCTAAAAGATCCTCTTTAGTTAATTCATCAAATACAACAATAACAGGAAGTCTGCCTACAAATTCTGATTCAAAACCATATTCTACAAGGTCTTGAGGAGTGACATGTTTTAATATATCCCACGAAACTTCTGAGGAGACTACATCTGCTTCAAACCCGATTCCTTGTTTTTGGAGTCTCTTTTTTATTATATCAGCTAAACCATTAAATGCTCCACTCATGATAAAAAGTATATTTTTAGTATTCACTACTCTTCTTTGTCGTTTTCCTGTCCTTCTGTAATGTTCTATTGCCTGAAGTTGTGATACAGGATCGTGAGGAACTCTAAGATCCACCTCTGTTTCTTCCATGGGTTTTAAAAGTGCCCTTTGAACCCCTGTTCTGGATACATCATGACCTATAATATTTCTGGACGATGCAATCTTATCTATTTCGTCTATATAAATGATTCCATTTTCTGCAAGTTCTATATTATCTCCTGCTTCATGAACAAGATCTCTTACTAAATCTTCCACATCTCCACCAACATATCCTGTTTCACTAAATTTAGTAGCATCACCTTTTATAAATGGAACGCCCAGCTTTTTAGCAATAAGCTTTACTATATAAGTTTTTCCCACACCTGTAGGACCTATCATAAGAACATTATTTTTTATTATTCCTACAGTGGGTATTCCTTTTTTATTGTTATTTTTTGTATATTTTATTCTATTAAAATGAGTACATATTTTGGTAGAAAGAGTAGCTATAGCATCATCCTGTTTTACTACATAGCTCTTTAGGTATGATTCCAATTCTTCTGGAAGAAGATCAAACTGAGGTAACCCTTTTTCTTTTTCATTTTTTATATCTTCAGATTCTTCTCTATCTGATTTGGGAAACACTAAAGGTGAAATTATTTTTACCCGGCCACCATATTTCTTTGATAAATATTCACTTAATTCTTTTTCTAATTCTTTATGATCAGGAATTTTATCTATACTCATATTATTATTGACCTCTTTATTATTTTGTTCGTCAATAAATATATTAACTTTAGAGCTTAATTTCAAGATGAATACATAGGGTGCAGAATTATATTGTTACAACCCTTTTTACCTTAGGAACTGCTTGTTTTATTAGACGCTCGGCCCATAAACCTATGACCGCTCCTCCTGTGCTTCAACAACTGTTTTGAGCTTCTATTTTTATAAATACCTCTGCTTTTTCATTATCCACTTTAATTAGATTCATTTTTGCTCCAGCAAGCTTTCCCAGTTTAGGATTAACATCTTGAATAAGTTTTTTTACTTGCTCTTCTATTGTCATAATTAAATGCCCTCCTTGTCTATTTCGAATAAAAGTTTATCTACCTCTCTTTTTAATTCCTCAGGTAATCCTTCTATATCCAAACTCAAAAAGCCTTTTATAATTAATGAAGTAGCTTCTTCTTCAGAAAGACCTCTTGCCATGAGATATTCTATTTCCTCTTTTGCTATTTTACCTACAGCAGCTTCATGAGACATATCTAAATCTGCTGTTCTTCCTTCAAGTTCTGGAATTGCATGAATCTTTCCCTGGGAAGATAATAATAAGCCTTTACATTCCAAATGTGCCTTTATTCCAGGGGATTCTCCTACAAGATGTCCTTTAGCAATAAT
>CAZMNC010000150.1:0-62441 GCA_964567535.1 uncultured Desulfobacterales bacterium
ATTATGAGGAATACCTGTTATATTAAGAATTTTATCATCGTGGAATGCTCCTATTATACCCACGCCTAAATGCAAGGCTTCAGCCTGTAAGAAAATATTTTGAGCAATATGACCAGCTTCTATAATAGCATATCTAATCCCTCTTTCCCCGTATTTTACGGTAACCCTTCGATATTCTGCAGTTATAATAAATAAAATCGGTGCATCTGCTATCCACATTTGGGATAATGATAACTCAGCTATATGTATTCTTATATCTTGAGTTAATATTATATTTATAGAATGATCTTCTGGATCATAGTAGTATAAACCTTTATCTAAAGCATAAACACAGTCTTTACCTGTAGCCATATAAATATTCATTGGATATAGGGCTCCAGCAGATGGAACTGTTCTTCTAAAACTTTTTGTTATACCATATGCTGCCCAAAATAGTTGAGATAATTGACTTAATGTCAAAGGCTTTGACAAAAAAGACCTTGTTGTTCTTCTATTCTTTATTGCCTCTTCTACACTTATATCTCCTTTAAATATTGGATCTGGCAACTTCATTGTTTTTATGTGCCTATAAAAAGTAACAAAAGTCAAGTTCTTATGAAGATCAAATAAATTTATGATATAATTTTAAATTGCATTGATTACAGATACAAATATAATAGAAAAAAATAAACTAACCAGACAAGATAATGAAAGATTATTATAAGATATTGAATATTCCTCCTAATGCCACAAATAATGAAATAAAAAAGGCATATAGAAAGCTTGCCTTAAAATACCATCCCGACAGAAATCCTGGAGATCCTACTGCAGAAGAACGATTTAAAGATATATCAGAGGCATATGGTGTACTTATAGACCCAGTAAAAAGAAAACAATATGATGAGATAAGGACACGAAAACAAAAGGCTCAAAAATTTGGTTTTTCTCAAGAAAAGATATTCAAAGACATGTTTACAGAACCTCAATTTAGTCAAATATTTGATGAACTTTTTAAAGAATTTCATCGAATGGGTCTGCGATTTGATCAACAATTTTTTCAACGGATCTTCTTTGGTAAGAAGGGCATATTTTTTAGTGGCATATTTATATGGGGAACATTTAATAATAACTCATATAATAATACAAAGAAAGCTGAACCATTTATATTGCCAAAGATAAAACCTATTGACTTCATTAAAAAAGTAAAAGAAAAAATTAACGGATATCTTAACTTTAAGAAAGACTATCTTCCAAAACCAAAGGATACTTTTTATAAATTGACTTTAAAAGAAAAGGAAATAAGAGAAGATAAATGGGTAAAAATTGCTATTAATAAAGAAAATAAAACAGAGATTCTAAGAGTAAAAGTGCCAGCAGGAATACAATCTGGTAAACAACTTAGAATCAAAGGAAAAGGCTCGGGAGGTGGAGATTTATATCTTATAATCCATCTTAAACTATGAAAAAAATAGCTCTTATTTCAACGCCATGGCCATTGTTTAATAGACCATCAATCCAACTGGGTACTCTTAAGGCATTCATAAAAGAGAATATTCCAGATGTACAAATAGATAACTATCATTTATATCTTTTTATAGCTCATAGATTAGGTTATGAACTATACAATGCTATATCAGAAAGCACATGGTTATCTGAGCCATTATATGGTG
Organism: uncultured Desulfobacterales bacterium; assembly: GCA_964567535.1. Lineage (GTDB taxonomy): Bacteria > Desulfobacterota > DSM-4660 > Desulfatiglandales > JALVZP01 > CAZMNC01. The sequence goes on from CAZMNC010000150.1 coordinate 1,650, forward strand.
CATTACTCTATCCTGAAAAAATAGATTCAATAAAAAAATTTTGGAATAGATATGCTTCACGGATTATTAATAAAAATAAAAAAAGATTTGATGATATCTATTCTTTATTAAAAGAAGAATCAGATTATCTATTGAATAGAATCCCTTGGGATGAATATTTATTAATAGGCTTTTCTATATGTTTCTCGCAACTCACCAGTTCTCTTTATTTTATTAGATCCATAAAAAAGATAGTGCCCAATACCAAGATTGTAATAGGAGGGATTTCCTGTGCTGGTGATATGGGAAAAAGCCTAATGGATACATATAATGAAATAGATTTTGTCATTCAAGGTGAAGGAGAAAAACCTTTATTCCATTTAATTACATCTATTATTAAGTCTGATAATATAAATCCTTATCCAGGTCTTCTTTTAAGAGACAGTGAACACATAATAAATAATCCTATATGCCAAGTAGAGAATTTGAATAAACTTCCTGTCCCTGATTTTAAAGACTATTTCAAACAACTGGAAGACATAGCAAAACCAAAACCATTTCAACCAAAACTTTCTATGGAAATATCCAGGGGATGCTGGTGGAAAAAGTGTCGTTTTTGTAATCTTAATATCCAATGGAAAGGATATAGATCAAAATCTTCAGAAAGGGTGGTAAAGGAATTAAATCTGCTTGTTGAAAAATATAAAACATTATCAATATCTTTTATGGACAACTTACTTCCTCCTAACAAAAAAGACATATTTCAAGCTATTATTAGGCTAAAAAAGGACTTTAAACTCTTTGCTGAAATAAGGGCTAATACTAAACTTGATGAACTATTAATAATGAAAGAAGCAGGCGTAGATGAAGTCCAAGTAGGCATTGAGGCATTAAGTTCAGGACTCTTAAAAAAAATGAACAAAGGCACAACTGCTATTCAGAATATAGAAATAATGAAAAATTGTGAGGCGAGAGGAACCCCAAAGCTTATTGGAAATCTTATATTTCAATTTCCAGGAAGTGATGAGAAAGATGTTAGAGAAACTATAAAAAATTTAGATTTTGTTTTTCCTCTAAGACCTTTAAATGGGGTTTCATTTTGGTTAGGATATGGATCTTATATATGGAAAAACCAAGACCTTTTTAATATAAAAACAATAACAAATCATAGAAATTATTCTTTTATTTTTCCAGAAGATCTACTTAATAACCTAATTTTCATGATTCAAGGTTATCAGGGCGAAATAAAAAACCAAAAAAAAATATGGAAACCTGTAAAAGACAAAATAAAAAAATGGAAAAAATTTTATAATGAAATGCACAAAACACCAGATAGTGACCCTATATTAAGTTATCAGGATGGTGGAAATTTTCTCATTATACGTCAAAGAATTTCACAAAACAAAAATATAGTGCATAGACTGAAAGGGCTATCCAGAGAAATATTTTTATACTGCCAACACAACCGATCTGTATCAGAGATATTAGGATACTTTAATGGACTAAGCGAGCTAAAACTCATGCCATTCTTAAAAATGATGACAGAAAAGAAACTGATGTTTTGTGAAAGAGATAGATATTTAAGCCTTGCTATTCCCTTAAAAGGCTGGAGACATTATTAATGGAAAATTTTATCCACTATTTTCCTATTTCAGGAGTAAAGACATGTATATTTCTCCCTCCAGTAGTTATGCTTTTAATATCATCTGCGGTATCCCTGGGAGGAATATCAGGAGCATTTATATTATTGCCATTCCAAATGAGTATTTTAGGTTATACAACGCCAGGAGTAAGTGCAACAAATTTTGTTTATAACATAGTAGCCATACCATCAGGAATATATAAGTATTTTAAAAATAGACAACTTTCGTGGACTATATCTTTAAGTGTTATGATTGGTGCTATTCCAGGAATATTTATTGGATATTATATAAGGATAAAATATCTTCCAGATCCAGTCCATTTTAAAATATTTGTAGGATCTATTCTCGGACTTTTGGGCATAAAAGTATTAAAAAGTGCAATTAATAATTACAAAAAAAATATTTATAATATGTATATAAAAAAAAACTATTTTTCTATTGTAAAGGAAAATTTAGGTATTTTTAAATCTGAGATATATTTAGAAAATAGCTATTATAGATTTAATACACTTTTTTTAAGTATTATATCGTTTGCTGTAGGAATTATTGGCACTTCTTATGGTATCGGAGGAGGAGCAATTCTTGCTCCGTTTTGTGTATCTGTGCTGGAACTTCCTGTATATATTGTATCAGGTGCCGTACTCTTTTCCACATGGATAAACTCTGTTATTGCTGCTATTGTATATTCAAGCCTATCCCATAAAATGGGAGTTGATGCATTTCCAGACTGGCAATTGGGAATACTATTCGGAATAGGTGGGATATTTGGTGTATATATAGGATCATCTCTTCAAAGATGGGTTCCTGAGAGGATAATAAAATTTATATTAGGTATAGTACTTATATTCATATGTATTGAATACATGAAAACATTAAAGGCTTTTCTTGAAAGTTAAAACTATATATGTCATATTATTAGAAAGTCTAAATTTAGATTAAAAGATTATGGTTTACCTAACAAATAAACACAGAATTATAGGTAATATTTTGATATTATTTATAATTTTTCTCTCATCCGTATGTTCTGGTAAAAGTTTAATAAAAATTAAACATAAATCTTTATTAAAAATCCTCGAAAAATATACAAAGAAAGGATTTGATATAATAGGTCCTGCACAAATCGTTAAGGTATCGTCAAATAATATTATAGTTTATAATATTGGTAGTTTTTCCAAAGACAACAAGACTATAATTATTAATGAAAAAGGTAAGCCTACCAAATTATATGATAATGATTGGATATATATATTAAAAAGGAACAAGCATATTATATTTATAAAGATACACAAAGAAGACAATAAAAATGAGTAAAAAACAATATCTGCTTTTCCTTGTTGTTATTATATTAACTTATCCTTTTACTTTACTTGCTAGTATGAGCGATTACTGCTCTACTCCCCCCTTTCTAACAACTGCTGTTAAAAGTAATGCATTGCTTGTTATGGATTTTTCTGGAAGTATGCAATTTCCAGCATATTATGGATATGCATTTTATGGTTATTATTCAAGTAAAGTAGCTATGTGCGGATACGATGGTGATATATATGCCAATTATGATCCAAGTATTTATTATTATGGCTATTTTGAGTCAGACAAATATTATAGATATAACTCTTCAGGTGGATATTGGGAAGTAAACTCTGCTTGCACAAATACGGATAAAATAGGTAGCGGAAGCTGTATATCTGGAAATTTACTTAACTGGCTGATTATGACAAGAATAGATGTAGCCCTGAAAGCTCTTATTGGAGGAAAAGCAACTTGTGACACAAATTATTGTTATTTGAGACCACAAGGGTCCAGAAGATATGTAAGGAGTTCAAGTTTACATTGTAAATTTTATATAAGACCAAATAGTTATTACACTGGAGACTATGCATCCAAGGATATTTTAATAAATGTATATAATTATAATGGAAGCTGTGCTATTGGCACATTTAGTAATAGATATGCAAAAGTAAAGATAGATAAAGAGCATCGAAATGGAATAATTCAGAACAATTTCAATCTTGTAAGATTTGGATTTATGGTGTTTGCAAGTAATCATAGATATGGAGAAATTAGATATGGATTTAATGAAAATGATATGGATACATTGATTTCAAAAATACAAAATGAGGTTCCATACTATGGAACACCTACAGGAGAGGCGCTCTGGGAAGCATATGATTATTTAAGGCAGATAAACAGTCACAGATATGAACGCAACTCAAGTTATATAAGTAGAGGCACTATTAAAGATCCATATTATGAAAGATTGGAGGACGGTAGCCTTGTCCCTGTTAGATGCAGAAAGAACTTTGTAGTTCTTATCTCTGATGGAGAGTGGAATGGCCATGTTGATCCTGTAAGACCAGCTTATTATTTGCACACAGGTGATTTAAGAAGTGATCTAAGTGGCACTCAAACAGCAAAGGTATTTACATTATTTGCTTTTGCCACTTCTGTGCAAGGTGAGCGTTCTATGAAAACTATATCAGCATTTGGAAGTTTTCAAGAAATTAATGGATGTAGCACTAATTGGCCTTATACATTTAGCGGATTTCCAACAAACAGTAGATATGTGAGCTTCCCACGAACTCATTGTACACCTTCAATAAACTATAAGAACTGCTGCAATGAATGGGATGAAAAGGATAATAATGGTATTCCTGACACCTATTATGCCGCTACTAATGGAGCAGCCTTACAAAATGCCCTAACAGAGATATTTCAAGAAATTGTAAAACAGACCTCATCAGGAAGCGCTGCCAGTATCCTTTCAAAAGAAGCAGAAGCAGGTTCAGTCATGCTTCAAGCAGTATTTTATCCTCAAAAACAGTATGGAACTGGATCAAGTGCAAAAGAGATAAACTGGACAGGTTACTTATATGACTGGTGGCTTTATACAGGAAAAATAAATGGCGAACCCATAAATAATATAAGAGAGGACACTATTCAAAATCAAATTTTAGATATATGTGAAGATGATAGTTCTCCAGGAGGAGATTATATTATGGAATATATATTCCAAAATGGCCAGCTTACAATAGACGCATATAAAAGCAATTCAATTGGACAAAAGGCATATTCATCTCCCGATGTTACATATTCAAGCTTGGATGATACTCACCCCGTATGGGAAGCAGGTATTAATTTGTGTACAGAATCGAACCCATTAATTAATAGAATAATTTATACTGTTACTGGTGAATTAGAACCATCAAGTCCAGTATTAATGACAGAATTAAAAGATATAAATAACACCCCAAGTAAAAAATTTTCAAAATTATTTGGTGATGATAATGGTGATGGAGATATTGATGAATATAGTGAGACATATACACCCTCCACAGAAATAAGCTTTTCTAATCTGAAAAGGTATATATATGGAATAGAAATATCTGGCACCAGAAGTAGAAAAATAAATACAGGTAATACATGGAAACTGGGCGATATAATATATTCAACTCCAAAAATAGCAAATTATGATAATCTATCAGTGGCATTTGTTGGTGCTAATGATGGCATGATACATGCCTTTAGGATAGGAAAACTCAGGTATGATGACCTAAATGCCTACCAACAAGTCAAACTAAGAGATAGTAAAACAGAAGATGATACAAGCAAACTAGGAAAAGAAATATGGGCATTTATACCTAAGAATGTACTTCCATACTTAAGATTCTTGGCCGATCCAAATTACTGTCACCTATATTATGTAGATTTGTCTCCCTATATAATAGAAATTGATACTAATCAGGATGGAGAAATAGACAAAAGAATATTAATAGGAGGAATGAGACTTGGAGGGGCAGTTGGATGTAGTGGTACAAATTGTGTTAATCCACCTCGAGATACATGTTCTAATCCATCAAACTATAATCCAAATAGAGATCCTTCTACCACTACTCCAGGATGTATAGGTTTATCATCATACTTTGCATTAGATGTAACAAATCCTGAGTCTCCCTATTTTCTGTGGGAATTTAGTAATCCTGACCTTGGATTCAGCTATACAGGACCAGCCTTTATAAAACGAAAAGATTCCAGCGGAAGTTGGCATTATTACATAATGTTTGTATCTGGCCCTACCACATATAATGGAGAATCAGCACAAGACTTGAGAATATTTATTTTAAGATTAAATAATAATTTTACCATCTCATCCAAGATAGTTATAGATGGCAATAATACCTATAGCATAAGTGGATTTTCACACAAAAAAGATCCAGATTTATCTACATTTAACAATAGTTTTGGAGGAAGACTTTTTAGTGAAGGAATAGATTACAATGAAGATGGAAATACTGATATGGTATTTTTTGGTGTTACAAAAAAATCTGGTAGTACATGGCATGGAAATTTAGTAGGTGTTAAAATCAATGACATTGATCCTATCAATTGGGACGTAATAAAAGTATTCAACAGTGCCATAAAACCTATAACAGCAAAGATAGAATATATGAAATGCTTTAATATGAATTACATATTTTTTGGAACAGGAAGATACTTTTATAAGGAAGATGATCCAGGCCAAAATGCAAATGATGTAGAAAGATTATATGGAGTAAGAATAGATGAATGCTTACAAGGAGGAAATTGCCATATAAATGCAGCTCATTCCAGTTCCATGGCATGTATGGCATTAACAGGAGGGAGAAGTAGAAATCAATTATTTTCATGGTATCAAAAGTTAAATCCAAAAGAAAGCGGTTATTTTAAAGAAAGAAATATATCTGATCCATCTATTTCAAATTCAAATACTATATTTTTTAGTACAACAGAACCCACATCTGATTTATGCAGTTATGGAGGTCGTTCAAGGATATGGGGACTTAATTGCGCTACAGGAGAAGCTCTTAATAATCAGAGCTGTCCCCCATATGTAGTAAATGAAATAAAAGGTACAGCATATCTACAGACCTCTATAGGAAAAATAAATGCGTATCCTATATCTATTGGAGGAAGTGGTGGAGGTAATAATCCTTTTACTAATAAAGAAGGAAAAGTAACTCCTTGGACACCCGGCGTTACACCTGAAAGTCCTACCCCATTTTTTTCACCTTCTTCTGGCACTACTGGCTCAAGAGGAAAAATCCTTTATTGGTTAGAACATTAATATGCCAAAAGGACTTACTTTAATAGAACTTTTAGTTATACTAATCATCGTAGGAATACTTTCCGCAATATCTATTCCTATATACAGGGATTGGATAAAAAAGGTAGGTATAGAAAATGATACAAGATCCATATTTTCTATACTAAATGAAGCAAAAGCCAGATCTTTTGCAGAAAAGAGGGTATGTGGAATTATATTTAATGGAAATATTATAGAGCTCAAATGCGATACAAATGCCGATGATAATATAACAGATGAGACAACAATCATAAACAAGATAAGGATAAAAAATAATTTTATAAAAAATTTTTCAGGAGGTGTTTCATATATTAAATTTTCTGAAAATGGAACAGCATCTATCATAGGAAATATACATGCTGCAGATATCAGTACAAATCCTTCATATAGTTGTATAAATATATCTTTAACACGTATAAAAATAGGTAAATGGGATGGCAGTAGCTGCAATATTAAATAATAAGAAGGGATTTACTATTGTGGAACTTCTTATTAGTATGCTGATATTATCTATTATATTAATAGCCCTTACTCACTCATTGGCTGTATACATGCAATATAATGTTATTAACACCTTAAGAAATGAAGCTATCAAGATTGCACAAGGATGTGCAGAAAAAATTAGAACTGGTCAAAGTTGTTCAAATAGCATAACTGTAAATTTTAGAAAATTTACAGTAAGATTTAACATAACAGCTCCTAATCCTGTAACTTTTTCATCTGGCACAAATGATGTGCTCATTAATGTAAACTATAGATATGGAAAAAAAACATATAGCTATACTTTGAGAACAGTAATATATAAAGAGTAATTTAATGGAGGAAAAAGGTCTTACTATAATAGAACTTTTGGTCACTATGGCCCTTTTAGGTATTGTTATAACTGCAGTTATAGAAAGTTACACTACTATTTTAAAAACACAAGTACAACAGGAAAGCATAGCAAAAGCTAATATAGAGGAAGGGATTAGTTTAGAGATTTTGAGAAAAGATATAGAGATGGCAGGATTTGGCTTGCCATGGGATATGAATGGGTTTTCATATAATGAGGCATCCAGCAGTTCTACATATATCCCTGATCCTGCAACCTTCAATGATAATCCTTATAATCCTCCAAGACCCTTTGTAAATTCAAATAATGGTAATATCTTAGCAAATAACTCAGATGTATTAATAATAAAATCCACAATTGTGGGATTAAGTACTGTAAGCCATAGGTGGGGATATGTATCAAATGATGGTGTAAATATATCGTACCATCCTTTAAGCCCTGATACATCTTATTCAGGTTATTTTGTGGTTCTTGATAAAAATAGAAAACTGGAATCAAAAGATTATCAAGCCTCCGTATCCACTCCACCTAATTTTCCAGATAACCTTATTACTGGAGATATATATTTTGCTTTTGGGATTAGTAATAGTGACCCTCGTATGCCTTTTAATAGAGTTGATTATTATTTAAAAAAGCCATCCTCAGGATTCCCAAAAAGATGCTCCCCTAATACATATGAATTGTATAGAGCTACTATAAATAACTCTGATGGACAAAGAAATCCTCAACCTATATTAGATTGTGTAAAAGATTTTCAAATAGTATTTGGTATAGATAATAATAATGATAATTCTATCGATTCATGGAGTTCTGATCTTCCATCAAGTGCCTCTGATATAAGGAATAAACTTAAACAAGTTAGAATATTTGTCATATATCAAGAAGGCAAAAAAGAATCGAATTATATTTTTAATGGGAGTTTAACATTGGGAGATAACGACACAGGTATTATTAAAACATTTACGCCTTCAGGTGATGATATCCATTATAGATGGAAAATATTAAGATTAGTCGTAACACCTTTAAACCTTAAGCCTCAACAAAGATAAGGAAATGGATATGATTAATTCGCAAAAGGGGGTAGCATTAATTACAACATTGATATTATGCCTCATATGCCTTTCGTTAATAGCAGGAATAATTATAATGATAAATACTGGGACTAATATCTCTGGAATAAAAGGCAGATATACTTTTTCATTAGAAGCAGCAAAAGGTGGAATAGAAGACTTTATTCAAGATATTCCCTTTGATCATAAAGGCATAGCAAATGATACAGATTATAAATGCAAAATTCAACAGGACACAACAAACTGGAGTGTTACTTGTGCTAATCATTGTTCAGGAATAAACTGCACCAGTCATTCTACACCTAAAGATATTATAGATTTTTATGACTGGTATAATATATATGGGAACTATACAGTATATTGCAAAATTGTAGATGCTAAAGGAACCGCAGATGGAGATTGGTATTATACAATTGAAGCAGTTGCCAAAAGCAATAACACACCTGAAACAGCATGGTACACTATAATATACAGAAGAGAAGATTAATAACTAATGAGCTTCTAGGCTTTCTTTAAGTAATCTATCCACAACCTTTTTAAAAAATCCTATAGATCTGGCTCCCTTTATTAATACCCCATTTATTACAAAGGTAGGAGTTGCATTAATACCAAATTTTTTTGCTAATTCTATATCTGATTTTATTTGTTTATCAATAACATCAGACTTCATATCAGACTTAAATCTCTTTATATCCAAGCCTAAACTTCGAGCAAGATTTATATATAACTTTTTATTAAGCTTTGGAGAATTATCAAATAACATATCATAATATGGCCAAAACATCCCTTGCTTATTAGCTGCCATAGCAGCCTTTGCAGCACTTAAAGAATGCTTATGGATAGTTGGTAGAGGAAGATTCTTAAATACAAGCCTTATTTTATTAGGATATAAGTGCAACAATTCATCTATTGTTTGACTTGCCCTTTTACAAAATGGACACTGAAAGTCTGTAAATTCTATTATAGTAATAGGAGCATTATTAGGCCCGATTGAAGGATTATATGAATTTATAGGAATACCAGAAATCCTGTGTTTAAAAGCTACTACCAATTCATTTTTTTCTTGCTGTTCTCTTACATAGGTAGAGATTACTTCATATAGTAACTTTGGATTTTTTTTGATTACATCTATAACAATCTCCTTGACCCTTTCTTCTGTGAGAGTATTAGCATAATGATCTTGAGTCTCATATCCATAAACCCTGACTAAAAATAAAGAAATAAAGCAAGCAATAAATAAAATAAAAATTTTATAATTTTTAAAATTCATAAAAAATTCTCCTAATTTTTTATATTTTTTTGCAAATCTACATATAATATTTCATTAAAATAAATAGAATTACAAAAAATTTTTTAGATAACTTTTCTACTTTTTTTATTTTTATAAACTTTATAACACAAGTTTGCAAGGGATCTCTTTTATATTGCTATTTTTCGCAACATACTATATTTTGCTATTTTGTATGGATATTATTTATGCAATAATACTGGGAATAACCCAAGGATTAACAGAATTTCTTCCTGTGAGTAGCTCTGGACACCTTGTAATACTACAACATCTATTTGGGTTTAAAGAATCAAATGTATTATTTGATTGTTCCTTACATATAGGCACTTTATTGGCTGTATTTATATATTTTTTTGATGATATAAAAAAACTTTTTTACTCACTTTTATCGTTTAATTTAAAAGACCCCGATTTCCAGCTTGCTATTTACATAATCGTAGGATCTATTCCAACAGCAATAATAGGTTTTGAGTTCCAGGACTTTTTTGAAAGAACATTTAACTCTCCTTTTACGGCTGGTATAATGTTATGTGTTACAGGCATATTTTTGTGGATAACAAAATATTATTCATCAAGTAATAAAAAAAATGTAGGAATATTAAATTCTCTCTTAATAGGTACAGCTCAAGGTATTGCTATAATTCCAGGAATTTCCAGGTCAGGTGCAACTATAAGTTGTGGATTGATATGTAAACTAGAAAGGGAAACATCATTTCGTTTTTCATTTCTACTATCTATACCTGCTATAATAGGAGCATTTTTACTCGAGGTCACAAAAGTAAATTCAATAGGAAATTTATGTCCTTTAATATCAGGAACTATATCTTCTGTTATCGTAGGGCTTTTGGCATTAAAAATACTTTCAAAAATTGTAAAAAAAGGACAGTTGCATTATTTCTCTCCCTACTGTATTGGAATAGGTATAATCACTATAATAGTTTGCTATTTAATACATATATAAGCTTATAATAAGCTATAACCCACAGTTGTTAAAATTATATATTTTGTTATTTTATAAGATAAATTCCTACAAAGGAGGACCTTATAAAATGAACAATATAAAACAAAGAATAGAAATAATAGAGGGAGATATTACAAAACAGCAAGTAGATGCCATTGTAAATGCCGCAAATACCTCCTTATTAGGAGGTGGTGGTGTAGATGGAGCGATACACAGAGCAGCAGGACCTGAACTGCTTGAAGAATGTAAAAAAATAGGTGGCTGCCCTACAGGAGAATCAAGGGTAACAAAAGGCTACAGACTGCCTTCAAAATGGGTCATCCATACAGTTGGACCTATATGGAAAGGAGGGACAGCAAATGAAGATCAACTATTGGCAAATTGTTATAAAAATTCTTTAAAGACAGCAAAAGAGATAGGGGCAAAAACAGTTGCATTTCCATCTATTAGTACTGGTGCATATAGATTTCCAATGGACAGAGCAGCAGAAATAGCATTGAAAGAAACAGCACAATTTCTTAAAAATGATAGTTTTATAAAAAAAGTGATATTCGTATGTTTTGGCCAAGAAGCATTTAATATATATAAAGATACATTTAAACGTTTATTTGAAAATTAATAATTAGTAGCCAAGTTCTTTATCAACTATAATAACTGATATAGGGGTAAAAAGAGGTCTTTTGTGTAATATAACTGTTATCCTACATATCCTGGCAGGAGAATTGCAATTATTGCATTTACCAGTTTTAACACAAGGGGTATCTATTCCCAAACTCTTTGCCCTTAAAGGAGCTGCTATTTCTTTTGCCCTTTTTAAAGCAGAGGTTAAATCAGGTGTAATCTTATTTTTACCTATCACTATGATAACTTCTTTTGGGCCAAATATAGTTGCAGAGACCCTATTGCCTATTCCATCTATATTAATTATTTCTCCGGATGCAGATATAGCATTTGCACTACATAAAAAACAATCACATCGTCCCTGAGCTAATCTAATTTCCAAATCTTGATCCTTTGTTAAGCCATGAAACCAATGGTCATAGACTATCTTTCCATTTTTTTTTAACTCTTCCACAATATTTAATAATCGTATAGTATTAGAACCTCCAATTCCAAAAGTCTTATATTTTAAAGCCATATCTAAAATTAAGTTTTTTGCATCTTTAACATCCTGCACAAACTGTACACAAAAACCATTCCTTCTCAAATTTGCTATACATTCTTTAACTAAGTCGTACACCATAATTATATTCTCCTTAGTCTCCTTATATCCCCTACCCTCACAGTAATCTGTGTTTTATCCAAATATTCTAAAAGAGGAATGCTATATTTTCTGGATGTATTGGTTAGTTCCTTAAACTGACCAACACTCATCTCACCATGTTTTTTTAAAAAACTGATTACCTTCCTTATCAATTCATCTACTGAATCTCTATGCATATAAAGGTCTTCCTTTATCTTTATCAATCTTTGTTCCCAAATTAAATATTCTAATATCTCATTTGCAATTTCAGAATATTTGTCTTTTATTTCTTTAAAATATGGAGGTTGAAAACCTGCTTTTTTGTATATATCTTCAATCTGCTTTTTTACAACCTTTTGTTTATCTGTCAAGTTAGGCCTATAATTAGCAAGTCTAATGCTATCCATATCTAAAAAAAGATGCCCTTTTTTTACAAGATAATCTATTAAAAAGTTAAATAGTTTTATGTCCTTCATTAATCTCATTTTAGATTTAAGTTCACCTTTTGGCATACCTGACCTAAAAGGGTATTCTTTATGATAAGCAGATACAAGATTAATAAGTATCTCGGTAAGCTCCTTAAAAAAATGATAGTGTATAATGAGTCCTTGCTCTTCATCATATTTATATACAAGATTATTATCTATTAAGTCATCTATGATAGCCATCAAATGTGGTCTTTTAATATTACTTAAAGAAACAAGTTTATTTATATCTATTCCATCAAATCCTTCCATAAAGATAAAAGCTTCAACTATATCCTTTGTTTGGCCCTGATGAATTAAATGAAGCCGTTTAATTATTTCCTCAGATAAGCCCTTTTTCTTTTTTTTGGGCATAGGATGCAATATAATACCTCCTCCTATTGTCCTTACTGGAGAATAACTCCTTATCACATATCTATCACCTCTTAATACAGAAATAGGATGTTCAAGTCTTATCTGGGCATAACAGGAATCTCCAGGTTGTAGCTGTTCTTTATTAAAAAAGATAATATTTGCCATAACTTCAGAAGTTCCACTATGTAATCTTACCTTTTCTCTATTTTTTAAAATTCTCGGAGCACTGTAAAGAAGCTCAATAAACACGTCTAACATATAAGATGAATTTAATGAACCCTTTGATGCAACCACATATCCTCTTTCTATATGAGATTTATCTATTCCATGAAGGCTTAAAGCAGTTCTTGTACTGGGACCAACTTGCGTAACACTTTGATTATGCACTTGTATTGATCTGACTTTACATTCTATATTTATAGGGTATATAGTTACTTCCTCTCCCACCTTTATCTCTCCAGATATAGTGGTACCTGTAACAACTGTCCCGAAGCCTTTTATAGTAAAAACTCTATCTATTGGTAATCTAAATATATGTCCTGTCTCCTTTTTAGGAAGTCTTTGGATTAATTTAGTTAACACTTCAATAAATTTATTTAGACCTTCGCCTGTAATTGAAGATACTTCAACAATAGGAGCATTTGCTAAAAAAGTATTTTTTATATATTCTTGAATATCATCTCTAACCAATTCTAACCACTCATTGTCTACCATATCTATTTTTGTAATAACCACAATACCATATTGTATACCAAGTAATTGGCATATTTCTATATGCTCTTTTGTTTGAGGCATTACACCTTCGTCAGCAGCTACAATAAGGGCAACAAGATCTATTCCAGATGCTCCAGCAACCATGTTTTTTACAAATCTTTCATGTCCAGGGACATCTACAATTCCCACTAAAGTACCATCTGGAAGGCTCATGTGAGCAAAACCCAATTCTATAGTAATTCCTCTCTCTTTTTCTTCTTTAAGCCTATCCGTATCTATACCAGTAAGAGCCTTAATAAAAGATGTTTTTCCATGATCAATATGTCCAGCTGTTCCAAGAATTATTTTTTTCATAGCCATTTTGAAATTATCCAAATATCATATCTGTTATACTTGTTATACTAATATGCTCGTACACCTTTTATAGGATCACACAATAAATACATCACATGGGGTTCTACTAATCATTTTATAGCCTTTCTCTGTTACCAAAAAAACACTTTCTATACCAGCAGCGAATTCATCTTTAAATATTATTTTTGGTTCAAGAGCAAATACCATTCCTGGCTTCATTTCTATATCTTTATTCATAGCAATAATAGGATGTTCCACAAGTTCAAGTCCTATTCCATGACCTACAAACGATACTTTATATCCAGGAGGTCCTAAAAATTCATTTATATATCCTACATCATGTGCTATCTTTAAAGAGATATGAAATAGTTCATCCATTGAAATTCCAGGAACAACTTTATTTAATATATGATATTGTATATCAATAGCTGCCTTACATGCATCAAGTGCCTTTTTTGGCATAGAGCCAATTGCAAACATTCTCGTTTCATCACAATGAAATCCATTTAACATAGTGCCAAAATCTATCATTATTGGCTCATCTTTCTCTATTATTCTATGACTTGCACCACAAGGAAAAGCTGGAGAAGTGCCTTCTCCACTTGTAGGGGCATCTAATAAACCTATCTTACCACCATTTTTACCACTTAATATATGCCACGGATATCCCTCAGACCTATAGTCCCTTATTCTGAGTTGACCACCATGACCATGCTTTCTTGCAAAAGTCTCAATTATCCCAGCAAATTCCATTTCTGTATATCCAGCTTTAAGATTTTCTTGTATATATTTGAATACCATGCAAGAAAGATTTGCTGCTTTCTGCATTTGTTCTATTTCCCAAGGAGATTTTATCATTCTTATATTGTGTATCAAAACAGAAGCATCTACACACCTTTGCTCATAAAATACTTGCTGATCATAAAATAGAAATTCTTTTACAGGTATAACGTCAAATTCCATACCAATAGTATTGGGCATATTACCATAATATCCATATATATACTTTGGAATGTTTTTTACAGAAGTAATCTCTATTATATCTTTTATTGGAGACTCTTCTCTTGCCCTCGGAAAATATTTTTTTATCATTAACAAAGGCTTTCCTTCTGCTGGAACGTACAGATAACCATTCTGAGCAGTTCCTGTAAAATAAAAAAGGTCTACTCTTTGGACTATAAAAATAGAATCTATATCATTTTTTATTAACTCCATCTGCAATCTATTTATTCTATTAATTATTTCTTCCTCAGGCACTTTAAACTCCATCTTCTTTCTTTCTCCTTGTATATTTTTTATCATTGATTTATTATAAAAAAGATGCTTACAGAACAAGGAATTGTAAAAGAAATAAACCATAATAAAGCAATTGTAAAGGTAGAAAGAACTTCGGCATGTAAGCATTGTTCTGCAAGAGGAACCTGTGGTGTAGATCTAGGCTCAGATAAAGAAATCTTGATAGAAGTAGATAATATTCTTAATGCAAAAGAAGGAGATAAAGTAGAACTCTCAATCCCATCAGGCTCACTTATAAAAATGGCTATTGCAGTATATATTTTGCCTATATTTTCTCTTATATTTGGTGCATATGAAGGAGGAAAATTATCAACATATATCGGAATAACTTCAGGTCTTGGCTCAATTATAGGGGCTTTAGTTCTTCTTATAATCAGCTTCTTAATCCTCAGAAAGATAGATAAAAATATCAGAAGTAAAAATTCCTATAGAATTAAGATGACAAGAATAATATCTTAGTTAAGAGTTTCTTTTTTATAACATATCAGGCCACATTGAAGACATCTTTTTGCCTCTTCTCTTGCCTGTGTCTCTGTATATCCTAACTCTATTTCTAATGAAGGATCTTCAATTGTTTCTTCAATAGATCTCGTTGCCATCTTTTGTCTTGGCACAGACTTAACCTCTCTAAGCTCTTTCACATCCAATACATAAGTATCTGATTTTATCATATTACTTGGTGCCTCAACAGGAACACCTCTAAAATAATGATGCAAAGATGCCGTCATTCTTCTTCCTGCCCCTATTGCATCTACAGCGGCTTTATAATCTGCAACAACCTCTCCAGGTCTAAAAATACCTATCTCATGTTTTGCATTAGGTCCTGCATATGGACTAATTGTCTCCCACAGCAAGTTGTCTGTGTCCTTACAAATATACATCAATTCTGGAAATCGACCTGCTCCTATCAAAATAGTATTTACCTGAAGTAGATTTTTCTCTACTATATTGTTACCATCTGGTGTTAATTGGGCTACCTCTACCTCCTCCAAATCGTCACCTTTACCCATCATCTTAATAAGAACAGTATTAAATAATATCTCAATACCATCTGGCATATCTTCTATTTTATTATAAAAATATTCTTCTTTAGAAAACCTCGATATTATATAAACTTTGGATGCCCCTTTTTCTTTACATATCTTAGCTGCCTCTATAGAGGAAGTCCCTCCTCCTACTATAAGAACATCTGAGCCTATATACATTTGTTTATCATCTTTAAAGTTTAGTATAAAATCTAATAATAATTGAATTCCCGGCATCGGAGTAAAAGGTTCAGGTAAGATTTCAGATAGATGAATCTTCATATCCCATCCACCAGTAGCCACAAGAACAGCGGAAAAGCCTTCTTTAAATAATAATCCAATACTAATATCTTTACCAAGAACTTTATTAAATTCCACTTCGACTCCAGCTTCTAATATGCCTTTTATATCCCATTCAATTACATTCCTGGGAAGTCTATTTTCAGGAAGGCCAAGCCACAAAATACCCCCAAGCCTTGAAGTAGCTTCATAAACTTTTATATTATATCCTAACCGGTTCAAAAGATAAGCAGAAGTGAGGCCTTCCACACCTCCTCCTACAATTGCAATCTTTTCATCTCTTTCTGGTGCCCGTGGAACTTGAACATGAGCACCTTTTTGTATCTCCCAATCTGATACAAATCTTTTTAAGGGATTTATAGCCACTGGTTCATCAATAAGATTTCTTCTACATACTTGCTCACATGGATGTACACAAATTCTCCCACAAACACCAGGAAATGGATTTGACCTTTTAATAACAATAAGCGCTTCTTCATAATTACCTTCTCTAATAGCTTTTATATAGGAAGGAATATCTATACCTGCAGGACATGCTCGCTGACATGGGGCTGTACATTCATCTGTTGTATATTCATGAGTAATTGATAATGAATTAGAACTAAGCTTGATAATGCTTTTTGGGCATATCCTTTCACATGTTCCACATCCCGTACATAGCTCTTTATCCACCACAGGTAATCTATCGGGACCAATAGAAAGTGCACCAAAGGGACAAGCCTTTACACATGTGCCAAGTCCTAAGCAGCCAATAGGACATTGCTTTTCTCCCCCATCTATAATTATAGCTCCTCTACAGTCTTGGATACCATCATAAATATATTTTCTATCAGCCTCAAATACACCATATTTACAATTAGGTTTAGCAACTTCGGGCTCTTTAAGCTCTATCTTTGCACCAACTATCTCTGCAATCTGCTGAATAATTTCAGGACTTGCGGCTACACATGAAGCAGGAGAAGACTTTCCCGCAACAATTGCCTCTGCATTTGCACTACAACCAGGAAATCCACAACCACCACAATTTGCACCAGGAAGCAATTCATCCACAGCTTCTACCCGTGGATCTACATATACATAAAACACCTTTGATGCTATAGCAAGTCCTAATCCTAAAACTGCTCCAAGCCCTCCCATTACCAAGAGCCCTTCAATCATATCTATCCTCCTT
Organism: uncultured Desulfobacterales bacterium; assembly: GCA_964567535.1. Classification (GTDB taxonomy): domain Bacteria; phylum Desulfobacterota; class DSM-4660; order Desulfatiglandales; family JALVZP01; genus CAZMNC01. The sequence goes on from CAZMNC010000150.1 coordinate 19,484, forward strand.
AATGGATCATTCCTTTAAATGCAAAAAAAGCAAGGGAAAGCATCCCAGCAGTAACAAGTCCAATTGATGTATCCTGAAGAGGTTTAGGTACTCTTGCCAGTATTATCCTTTCTCTTATAGCAGCAAAAAGGACTAAAGCAAGCCCAAAACCTACAGCATAGCTAAATGAAGACACTAAAGTTTGCATAAAATCATATTCCTCTTTCATATTTATCAAACATACACCCAAAACTGCACAATTAGTAGTTATAAGAGGAAGATATATTCCCAAGCCTGCATAAAGAGCAGGAATATTCTTTTTTAAAAACATCTCCACCAATTGAACAAGAGCTGCAATAACTAATATAAAAGATAGAGTTCTGAGATATTCTAAATCATGTGGCTTCAATATATAATGATTTACTATCCATGTAACAGCTCCTGCCATTACCAAGACAAACACTACAGCCATAGCCATACCAACAGCTGTTTCCATTCTCTTGGAAACCCCAAGAAAAGGACAATTCCCCAAATATTGCATCAAAAGAATATTGTTTATAAAAATGCAGCTTATGGCTAAGACTATATAATTTTCCATGACTTTAACCCCTTTTTATTTACTTCTTTTTAAGCATATTCATTATGCACAACATAAGTCCTAAACATACAAATGCACCCGGAGCTTTCACCATAAAAGAAAAAGGTTTAAAACTAGGCCCAAAAACAGGTATATGGTAAAATGTCCCATATCCTAATATTTCCCTAAATGAAGCAAGAGTTGAAAGAGATAATGTATAACCTATTCCTATTCCAAGACCATCTGCTAAAGAAAGAATCACGCTATTTTTTGATGCAAAAGCTTCAGCACGCCCTAATAAAATGCAGTTAACCACAATAAGAGGAATAAATATACCCAGTTTTAGATAAAGAGGATATGTAAATGCCTGCATAACAAGTTCTACAATAGTAACAAAAGTTGCTATAACAACAATAAAGCAGGCAATTCTAACCTGTTTAGGAATCAAATTTCTTAAAAGAGATACTATTATATTCGAACAAGTAAGAACAAATATAACCGCCATACCCATCCCAACTGCATTTTCTACTGTTTTTGTAACCGCAAGTGTAGGACAGAGTCCCAGAACTAAACGAAATGGTGGCACTTCTTCCCAAAGACCTTTTGTAAATTCGTGTATTATACCCTTTGGCATAATCTCACCCCTTTATGATTTAAAAGTTTTTAGCTTTTTAAGTATTTCAGGTCTTAATTTTTTATATATAGCAATTGCATTATTTACGGCTTGACATACACCTCGTGAAGATATAGTTGCTCCTGTGACAGCATCTATTTGGCCACCATCCGCTTTTACCTTGAAGACCTGCATAACAGATAAACCTTTAAATTGAGCTCTAAAACTGGGATCTGTTTTTGTTCTAGAACCAACTCCAGGAGTTTCATGATGAGTTGTAACTCCTATGCCTATAATCTTATTACTATCTACGTCTATACCCACAATTACGCCTATCTCTCCTCCAAAACCCTTGCCAAATGCTTCTAATGCTATGGCCTTTGGTTTACCATTAAAAATACCCACAAATATAGTCTTATGTGTTTTTCCATACTTTAATTTAAATCTATCCACAATAGGGTCATTCTGACAACCTTTCATTATCTCTTTTAAAGTAGGACCTTTTACAAATTTTAACTGTTGATATTCTATCCTTGCTTGGGTACTGCTTCTAACCAGAGATAAAAGACCACCAGAAATCGCACTAAATATAGTAACAGCCAAAAATAGCTTTAACATATCACGCATTTTCAAACCCCCTACCCCATGCCTTAGGTCTGATCTTATCAAATAATGGATTTGCAACATTCATAATAAGAATTGCAAATACCGTCCCATCTACAAATGCCCCTATGTTTCGTATCAACATGATAAGAGTTCCAGCTCCAGCCCCATATATAATCTTTGGTATAAGATTTACTGGGGATGAGGAATCCTCTGGAGCAAGGAAAAAGGCGCCTAAGAGTGTATAACCTGTAACTATATGAAATATAGGGGATGCATACTTGTCAGGATTATGTAGATGGAACAAATATGCAGTTATATATATACCAAGCAAAAATGATAAAGATATCTCCCATTTTATATATCCTCTTAATATTAAATAGATACCACCTACTAATAAACCAAGCCCAAAAACCGCACCTATTGCTCCAGGTTGTTTGCCCATAAATAAAGCATGTAAATTGTAATCTGAAACAGCAGATGCCCCAAAATGTTTTACTGCTGTTAAAGGATAAAACATTTTGAAACCAAAATCATAATTTACAAGAGCAGCATTAAAATCAAGTATATTTTTCCATGAAAGTATAAGCATTGCCATAGCCACAAGGGCTGGATTAAAAGGGTTACACCCTATTCCTCCATATATCTGTTTTGCCACTACAATTGCTATAAAGGTTCCTACTACCACTATCCACCAGGGAGCAGTTGCTGGAAGCATCATACCAAATACAAGGCCGGTAAAGGCTGCACTGCCATCACCTATGGAAATAGGTCTTTTCATTATAAGATTCATGATTAATTCCCATAACATAGCACATGCTATGGAAAAAGTTATTACTCCTAATGCAGGCAGACCATAAAGCCAAATTCCATATATAACAGCAGGTAATGCAGCTAATATGAGGTTATAATTCTTCTTAGTTATACTATCTCCATTATGACAAAAAGGTGCATGAGAACCTATAAACAATTTTTTATCAGGCATTTTGTTCCCCCATTTTGGAAAGCTCATGTTTTCCAAGCATTATATAATGAAATATGGGTATCCTTGCTATACACACATAACTACATAAACCACATTCTACACATGAAAGGAGATCATATTCCTTTGCCGCCTCTTCAAAAAAACCATTTTCAAGAACTCTTATAAGCATATTTACAGGAACATTTACTGGACAAATGTTCACACACTCTCCGCAGTTTATGCAATGAGTATCAGAGGCATGAATAATTTCATCTTTCGATTGAATAAATATTGCATCGGTATCATAATCTATAGGGAAATCAAGAGAATGTACAGTTCTACCTCTCATTAGTCCTCCAATAATTATTCTATCTTCATTAGACAATTCTATGTCCAGCTGATTTAATATATGACCAATATTTGTTCCTATTCTCGCTTTCACATATAATATAGAGTAATCTTTTGAAATAATAGTTATAAGCTTATCAAAAATAAATTTACCCTCTAACAAACTTCCCATATTTGCCACTGCTTCTGCATTTATAAACTCAATTCCTATATCTTTTGGTTCTTTACCAGGCGGAATAATCTTTTTAAATACATCCTTTACAATAATCTTTGGAATAGCATTAGGATAAAAAGGTTTTATCACATAAATATCATTTCCTATTTCTTTGATATATGAATCAAAACCAGTGGGTACAATAAAACTTATCTTACCTATATGTGCTATTTCTTGAAGGTATTTTATACCTTTAGAAATATCTTGGCTTCTATTTTTTATTACTAATTGATTTGTACTCACAAATAAATCACTATCCATACCCATAATAACTATATGATTTATAGGAGGATCATATCCAATTAACGAAGAAATATTTTTAAAACCCGGTACTGAAAATGGGATATAATTTTTTGGTAAATCCTCATATTCATCATCTTCAACCTCTATAGAAACAAGGTAGAATTTCTGATTCATATACCCTATATATTCCGATACATCTTTTATTGTACCTGTTACAGGAGAAATAAAGTTATTATCCTTAAATCTAATTATTTGTCCTGTCTTTACTCTCTTGCCTATACACGCATAAAGCTCACTTAATCTTACACACTCTTGATCTAACAAAAGAGTTGCTTTTAAAGAAAGCGGAATCTCAGCTATAGATGCATCTTCACTTAAGAAAGGATAACGAAGTCTCGGTTTAATAAAAGAAAAAAATGGGCGTTTTACCATCTTTATCCCCCTTTATCTTACATGACAACCAGAACACTCTGTAGGGCCAACACCCTGGTCTTCGTGGCAGCCTATACACTGCTTATGGAATGCCACAGCCCTTTTTGGAGCTTCATCACTTCCTTGAGGCAGGTGGCATTCACTACATGGAGTAGGTTTTTCAGAATCATCTGATATATCATGATGACAATCTGTACAATCTACTCCGTAATCTTTGAAATGTGCCTTATGATCAAACAATACATTTCCTGCAGTAGTCATTAACATAATCCTAATAGGCTGTTTCGGCTTTTTCAAAGGAAATGCAGCATAACATATTATACCTGCCATAAAACAAACTATAATAATGATATAAGCAATTATGTTTTCTTTTTTTGATCTCATAACTAACACCCTCTCAATATGTCTGCACGGTTTTTATAACAAAGAGATTGGGTTTGTCAAGAAACATTATGTAAACAAATTTTAGATACCTAAATTCTTACGATAATTATTAAGGTAGGAGCATAAGATGAAAAAAATAAAGATTACTGATTCAAAAATTCATTTGAATTTTGTTCTTGATATAAATGCCTTATAATAATCTTTAAATGTTTTTTTATACCTTCTATCCAATATCCAGAAGCATCATCCTTAAGTTGTAGAGAAATATTCTCATATAATAGATATAAATCCTGGAAGCTGTTTATAGAGGCTTTTAAATTTAGATGTTTAAGCACAAGGTCAGTATCATTTAAAAAAGAATCTATATTAAACTGACACACGTGTATATACGACAACATTAATAAAGCTGTTAATCTATCTATTTCAGCTATATAAAAATTTTGAAGGATTTCCGATAAAATTTTTTCAGCATCATTAAATTCTTTTATATTCATATAAACCTCAGCAAGCCTTAATTTGGCACTAATATAAGAAGGATCAATAGAAATGGCCTTTTCCAAGCTATTTTTTGCTTTTTCATATTCCTTCATCTTTATATATCCAAGGGCTAACAAATTGTATAACCTTGCAGATGGTTCAAACTTAATATATTCCTCAATATACATAACTGATTCATCTAATTTGTCCATTTTTATAAGTAAATCTATAAGTTTCATAATACTCTCTTTTTTTAGATCATCAGAATTTGCCAGTTTCCAAGCCCTTTTATATGCATCTAAAGCCATTTTACTATAGCCCAATTTTTCATTGCATTCACCAAGATGAAGGTAATATTTATATCTAATACTTTCTTCATCCATAGGTATAGTTACAAGAGAAAGCTTAGCTGGATTTATACTGAAATATCTGTTTAATGCTTCCTTATAATCTCTCTCCTCCATATATATTTCAGCTGTAAAAAATTTTACTATATCATTTTCAGTAAACTCTTCTTCAAGACTTAATAGTATATCTTTTGCTTCTTTGTTATTACCTTTCCGTTTCAATAAATTTGAATACTTTATAGAAGCCCCTATAAACCAATTTTCATCAAGTCTTTTGCAATCCTCAGTTAATGATGCCTTTAAATGAAGCTCAGCAAGTTGTTCTTCCTCAAGCACCTCATATGTTTGGGCTAAAAAATAATGAGAAAACCAATTGTTTGGATCTTCAGTAAGCATTTTTTTTAATATATTAAGGTTTCTATTAGCCTTTTTTTTCAGTGTATCAAGGTCTATATAACCTTTATGTTCTATTTTAATATCAGTAAACATACCCTTTATACCTTTTCTTTTTAAAGAAGGAACAATCTGTTCGTGTATAGGAAATTCAAATTTTACACCAGATATATTTGGAAACAATCTGATTTGATATGCAGAACTAAAGACTCCTTCTGGAGAAGGAATAATTATTTTAAAAGCATAAGCAACATTTTTATCTTTTGGAAGATGATTTTTTAGCTCATATATCTTTTTTGCATCTTTTTGGCTTATTCTATCATCCGCATCTATATATATAATATATTCACCCTTTGCATGTTTTATAGATTCATTTCTTGCTGCTGAAAAATCATTGCACCATTTAAAATTATATACTTTTGCTCCCATTTCTTTTGCAATCCAAGGAGTTTTATCTTCTGAACCTGTATCAACTATAATTATCTCGTCTACCACATCTTTTATATTTTCAAGACAATCTTTTATATTTTTTTCCTCATTTTTTACTATCATACAAAGAGAAAGCTTCATTTTATTTGCCTCCTTTTATATATTAATCGCCTTATTTCTTCATATGTTCGCGTCAAATAATTTATAGCGAACATATAAAGTAGCCATCCGATAATAATTAAAAAGCCTGAAGGAGTTAAAAAATGGATAAAAAAATGGAGCATTCCCTTTTAAAAAACACAATAGAATCTACAAAGTCAGTATTTAATATGATGGCAGGCATAGATGTTAAAGGAGAAGATATTATTATATTTAATAAAGATGGAGTTAAGGGGGATGTTACAGGAATAATAGGATTATCCAATGATCATATAAAAGGATCTATGGCCATTACTTTTCCAGAAGAATTAGGGAAAGAAGTAGTGGCAAATATGCTTGCAATAGCACCTGAGGATATTTCAGAAGAAGAGCTAAAAGATGGTTTAGGTGAAATAACAAATATGGTAGCAGGAGATCTTAATAATAGAATAGGAAATATATTTAAACTTTCTCTTCCAAGTGTTATAACCGGCAAAGATCATTTGGTTTCCTTAACTCATAATGATACACCCATTGTATTTAAATTTTTTGCATTAGATAAACCCTTTCATTTATTAGCAACATTTGAAGAGCAAAAATAATAAAAAAGGAGGTTGATATTATGAAATTACTTATTGTGGATGACTCAGCCACTATGAGAAAAATCATAATGCGAGGGATAAGACAGTCTGGTTTTAAGGTGGACGAATTTTTAGAAGCAGGAAATGGAAAGGAAGCATTGGAAGTTATTAATTCTAATTCAGTAGATATAGTTTTAACTGACATAAATATGCCAGAGATGAATGGACTGGAATTGCTTGAAAAATTGAGAACGTCTCCTGATACTCAAAATCTTCCGGTAGTAATGATAACTACAGAAGGTGCAGAAAGTATAGTGGAAAAAGCAAAGCAATTAGGACTAAATGGATTTATACGAAAACCTTTTACTCCTGAAGCTATAGGTTCTACATTATCTAATATAATGGGGTAGAATAATGGAGCCTAACAAATTAGGTCCTATAATAAGACCCCTTTTTAAAAATATAAAAGCCCTGTTTAAAGATCTTGTTCAAGGTGACGCTGTACTTGGTTTTAGAAAAGGGGCAGATGGTAAGCTAGAAGACTTAAAACCCATTTTATGGGATAAGGCATTTGGATGCAAAGTAAAGGTCGATAATGTTACAGATCAGGGTCTTTTTTTGATAATGGAAAGAAATGGAGGTATTTTTCTAAGTGGAAAGCTGCTTGTTCTTCCCCAAAGTAATATAGATGATCTAATGAAAAAAAATGAGGTAAATGAATCTATACTTGATGCTCAAAAAGAAATCTTTAATATGTTAGTGGGAAAAATAAATGATATTTTAATAGAAAAAGTAGAAAAAGATATACACCTTGTAATGGGTGAAAATTTCATAATAGACCAACAGGATCTATCATTTTTGCCATCAGATGAAGAATATATTTCATATACTGCTAGTGTAAAAATGGCAGGACCTATAACTTTCTCAATGGCACTTATTATTAGTAATGAATTAGCAAAATTCATTATAAAACATATATCTACAGATGATGAAGAAGAAATTGATCAGGACATAGAAAAAGATATAGATGAAAAAAGCGATGATAATATAGAAAATCAACCTGAATTTGAAAGTGAAGAAAAAGAGGTAAAACAAAATATAAATATATCTTCCTCATTCAAGAAATTAAACAAAAATTCAGATAATGCGGATTTTTATATAGAATATATTATGGAAGAAGACTTTCCTGTGGCACAAATAGGTACATCACTATGGAGTGCACTCATTAAGATGAAAAAGTATGGAATAGATTATATAATATTAGTAGATGGCCTTAAATTTATTGGCTTATTAACAATGGCAGACATAAGACGAGGATTAAGTCCTTTTATTGAAGATCCCTTTAAAGAATATTGCAGAGAACAAGATTTAGCTACTAAATCATTTAATGTAGAATGGTTCTTAGAAAAAGAGATAACCCCTGTCTCTTATAATGCATCTCTTGAAGAAATCATTCAATCTTATGTGAATCAGAATACTCCTTATTTGCCTGTATGTAAAAATCAAAGGATCATGGGAGTTATCACGCATAAAAAGCTGATTGAATTTCTTGGAGAATTATTATTTGCTCAATTTTCATCTACTCCAGAATCAGATTTTAATTTGGCCGCAACTGGTAGCAAATAGCTCCATTAATGTTTCTTCTAATCATATCTGGGCTTAAATTGGATGGAATTTCACTGGCTCCAAAAAACAAATATCCTCCTTTATTTAACATTCTATGTAAACGATTTAATATATCTTTTTTTAAAGCATTTGAAAAATATATAAGAACATATCTACAAAATATAATATCAAACTTTCCCAAGTGAGAAAAATTGTTTTTTAGATTTATAATTATAAATTTAACCATTCTCTTTATTTTTTGATCTATAACCCATCTATTCCCTTGTTGTCTAAAATATTTTGCAAGCATACGAGCAGGAAGTCCTCTGTTTACTTCAATTTGGGAGAATTCCCCTTTTTTTGCATACTCCAGAACTTTATTTGATATATCACTTGCTATTATCTCTATATTCCACCTCAAAAGCTCTGGAAAGAATTCATATATGAGAAGCGCTATACTATATGGTTCTTGACCGGTAGAACATGCTGCACTCCATATTCTTAGCCTTTTTGTTGATTTATTCTTTTCCATTAATTCAGGAATTATATGTCTTTTAAGTATATCAAATTGAACTTTGTCTCTAAAAAAAAATGTTTCATTAGTAGTCAATGCATCTATTATCTGGTTTAACAGTGAGTTAGTAAGACGGAATTTCGCATTGCTATAAAGCTCTTCTATTCCTGAAAATCCCAGACTTTTAGACAACTCTTCTAAACGACTTTTAATTAAATAGGCCTTATTATTCCCCAACACTATACCTGTATGCTTTAAAGCAAAATTAGAAAAAAAATCTATTATCTCCTGTTTCATATAAAACCTAACTTATTTTTTTACCATATCTGAAATGAATTTAGGTACTTGATAAAGTGGCACAACCTTATCTGCAAGACCTGCTTCAACTACCGCCTTAGGCATCCCCCATACTACAGAACTACTTTCATCTTGAGCTATTATATAAGCTCCTTTTTCTTTTAAAACTTTTGCTCCTTTCAAACCATCACTTCCCATACCTGTTAATATTATAGCCAATGTCTTTCCATTATAAACCTCAGCTACAGATCTGAAAAGCACATCTACTGCAGGCCTGCAATTATTTTCTGGAGGTCCTTTATGAAGTCTGATTTTCACGATTCTATCTTTATTATTCACTTCCATATGATAATCTCCAGGTGCTATATATATAACACCCGCCTTTACCAATTCGCCGTTTTCTGCCTCTTTTACCTTAAGCCGACACAATTTATCAAGTCTTTCTGCAAATTGTGATGTAAACACAGGGGGCATATGTTGAACAATAAAGATAGGAACAGCAATATGAGGATCTAAATTAGACAGGAGTTCCTTTAAGGCACTTGGTCCTCCTGTAGAAACACCTATTGCCACAGCCTCTTTTTTGCGTATAGGAAGAGATAATGCCTTAGGTAATGGTTTAGATTTACTAATTATTTTATGAAAATGCCTGTTAGCAGTAATAGCAGACCTCTTTTTTACATAACATATCTTTATTTTTGGAACCAGAAGTGACGCAATTTTATTAATATTTTGGGAAAAGGAGTTATTTGAAGGTTTTGGCACAAAATCAAAAGCACCCTTTTCAAGTGCATCAAAAGTCATTTTAGCACCTGCTTGGGAATGGGAAGAAAAAACAATTATACCTATATTCATATTTAATTTATTTAAATAGTCAAGTGTTTCCAATCCATTCATCTCTGGCATTTCTAAATCAAGGGTAACAACATCAGGTTTTAATCTATTTATTAAATCTATTGCAATCCTTCCATTAGCAGCTGTTCCCACTACCTCTATTTGTGGATCTTGAGAAATAGTTTTAGTGATTATTTTTCTATAAACAGCACTATCATCCACTACCAACACCTTTATTTTGCTGTTCATATATCCTCCATAAGCATGTTTATCTTTGCAACAAGCATCTCATGATCAAAAGGTTTCATTAAATATTCATCAGCCCCTGCATTTAAAGCCTCAATAATACTATCTTGTTGGTTTTCGCTTGTAACCATCATTATCTTTATATTTCTCCAATCAGGGTTTTTGCGAACAATTTTTAAAAATTCATAACCACTCATACCAGGCATATTCCAATCCAAAAGTATCAAATCAAAGAAACCATGCTCATAAAGAATATGCAGTGCTTTCTCTCCATTCTCTGCTTCTAATACTTCACAATTAATACTTTTTAATATCTTTTTCATTATTCCTCTAACTGCCTTAGAATCATCAACTACAAGCACTTTCATGATAAACTCCTAATATTTATTGTTTTTGTATAGCTTCTGAATCCAAAATAATAAGAAGATTATTAGAAAGTTTACTTATGTTTTTTATATATTTAGTGTCTATCCCTTCCAAATGATCAGGAACAGGTTCCATATCTTTTTCATCTACACTAATTACGTCCCCTATCTCTTCAACAAGAAGACTTACAGGTTCATCAGAAGTTTTTATTATGATATGATAATATATATTTCTATTTTCATCATATGTTAAGTTTAGTTTCTTTGCTAAATGAATAGCTGTAATTATTTGTCCTCTTAAATTGATTATTCCTTCTACATAATATGGGCTTTTGGGTACATATGTAATCTCAAAAGATCTCTTTATCTCCATAACATCTTCTACAGGAAGAGCAAATAAGAAATTACTAAAATAAAAAGTAATAAACATAAGCGTTCACCTCCTTAAGCTACTTTCTTAAGGCGCTTTTCAAGTAAATCTTGTAATGTATCCACTAATCTTTCCAATTTAAGCTTTGGCACATAATCATCTATTCCTACATCTTGACCTTTTTTGATATCCTCTTCATTATTAAAGGAACTAATAGCTATGATAGGCATATGACCCATTCTTTCATCATTCCTGACCTTCATACTTAATTCCAAACCATCCATATTTGGCATAACTATATCAGTAATTAATATATCAAAATCATATTTCTGCAATTTATCCCAAGCATCTTTGCCATCTTTTGCAGTAGTTATTTCATACCCAAAGGTAGATAAATAAGATTTTATTAAATTTCTATAAAATGTAGAATCTTCAGCTAAAATAATATTGTAAGATTTCATACTATGACTTCTGAACCATTCAGGATTATAAAGTTCTATTATTTTATAAACATCAACAAACAATGTGGTATGTTCTCTAACAATAGCAGAACCAAGAATACCTTCAAATTGGTACAATTCTTCATCAAGTTCATAATAGGCATGAATACTATCCACTATTTTTGAAGCAAGAAATGCTATATCCCTTCCTCCTATATCAAATACAATAATATTATACTCATCCCTATCTGATATAGGATTTATAGGCATAAACTGATCTAATCTTATCAAAGGCATACTATAACCTCTATATTGAACCACCTCCTTACCAGCCACATTCTCTATTTGATCAGCCTTTATTCTGTCCAATCTGGCAACTAATGCCAATGGTATTGCAAAGTATTCTCCAAAGTCTGAAATTTGAAATACCAAAAAGAATTGGCCTTCCTCTTTATTTCCCTTATCTTGAGTTTCTATTTTCATGCCTTCTGATTCCTCTTTCTTTATATCTAATACAGAAGATATTCCCACAATATCCAATATAAGAGCAATCCCTCCGTCACCCATAAGAGTTGCACCAGCATATATAGGTATGCCTTGCAGATGTTTACCAAGGGGCTTAACCACAATTTCTTCCGAATCCCATATACTATCAACTACTAAACCAAACTCTAATGTCCCTGAATTTAAAATTACAATACTCATCTTATCTTTTTTTCCATTTTCTTGAAGTCCTAAAATTTCATCTAAATAAAAAATAGGAATTATTTCATTTCTTAAGCGATAAAATTTAGAATTTCCTATGATCTGGATATCTTTATTAATCTCATCTTTATGTAAAATAACAAGTTCTTTTAAATTAACTTGGGGTATCGCATATCTACGGTCATGACAATTCACTATTAATGCAGGAATAATAGCCAGTGTGAGAGGAATCTTCATTCTTATAGTAGTTCCTTCTCCTTTAGCCGTATATATATCAATACTTCCACCAAGCTTTTCTATATTTGTCTTAACAACATCCATACCTACACCACGACCTGAAATATTGGTAACTTTATCAGCTGTAGAAAACCCGGGTTTAAATATCAGGTTAACTGCTTCTCTTTCAGACAATGTAGATGCCTCCGCTTCAGTGATAAGCCCTTTCTCAATGGCTTTTTTCTTAACCTTTTCAATATCAATTCCCGCGCCATCATCTTTTATCTCTATTATTACCTGACCACCTTCATGATATGCCTTTAATAAAAGATGACCCATTGCTGGTTTTCCTGCTTTAACCCTCTCTTCAAGAGACTCTATCCCATGATCCACAGAATTTCTTATTATGTGAGTCAATGGGTCTTTTATTGCTTCGATAATAGAACGATCCAATTCTGTATCTGCACCTTCAATACTCAGTTTTATTTTTTTATTTGCTATTCTTGCCAAGTCTCTTACTATCCTTGGAAATTTATTGAAAACAGTACCAATAGGTTGCATCCTTGTCTTCATTATCTCTTCCTGAAGCTCTGTAGTTACAAGAGATAATCTCTGAGTAGCAGAAATTACCTCAGGATCATTGATAACATTTGCTATCTGAACAAGCCTATTCCTCGAAAGAACAAGCTCTCCAGCAAGATTCATTAGCTTATCTAATAATCCTATATCTACCTTAATATGAGTCTCTGTTAAATGAACCACAGGAGCTTTCATATCTTTGGTATCTTTATCTTGCGAAGCCAATTGTTTACTTTCTGAAAAATGCTCATCTTCAGCTTTATTATCACTATTTTCTGGCTTATCCTCGTTTTTATGTTTTACCATCTTTTCAAGATTATCTGCGAATCCTCTTACCTTTTTTATAAACTCTTTATACGTTTCATCTTCTGGTTCTCTCTTTTCTTTTTCTATATAAGCTACTATTGCCTTGATATAGTCTGTCGCCTTTAGAAGTATATCTATAATTTCCTGATTAGCAGAAACAACTCCGTCTCTTAGCTTTGCTAATATATCTTCTGCGGCATGGGATATAGCTTGAAGAGTATTAAATCCAAAAAAACCTGATGTGCCTTTTAAAGTATGCATTATTCTAAAAATACTTGATATAAGTTCTTTATCATCAGGTTTTTGCTCAAGCTCAATAAATTTTTCATCTAATTGCTCTATATTCTCCTTTGATTCCACCAAAAAATCTTGCAATATATCGTCATCCATTTCCATCATTGTACCCTTCCTCCTTTTAGGATTACCTATATTCTTTTTCGGAAAATAAAAACAGATTTTCGGAAAAATTTAGAAAACATTATTTAGAAATAAATATTAAAAAAACATATGCTTAATAAATAACCAAATTAAAAAAATATCGAACATGTTAAACAAGTTACCGATAACATAAACCAAGAAAACAAAATAAAAGGAGGTTGGGACTATGGCTATTAGAATTGCAACAAATGTTTCAGCATTAAATGTAGTTAACTGGCTTTCTCGAGCCCAGAATGGGCTTGATAAAGCATTAGAAAGGTTAACTTCTGGTTACAGAATTAATCATGCAGCAGATGATGCAGCAGGACTTGCTATTAGCAATCAATTTAGGCATGAGATTGCTGGGCTTCAAACAGCTTACAACAATGCTTCTCAGGCAGTTAATATGGTGAGAACAGCAGAAGGAACAATGGATAGATTAGTAGATATGACAAAACGTTTAAAAGAATTAGCAGTAGAAGCAGCATCAGATACAGTAGATAGTTCAAGGAGATCTACACTTAATTCAGAAGCTCAACAGATTATAGATGAAATGGTAAAGCTGGCAAAAAGTACAAAATATGCTGGAATAAATCTGTTTAGCAATAGCTCTGATACAACTTTTACATTTGGTGTTGGTCTCACAAGCGATTCTTCTAACCTAATTACTATAACGATAAATAAAGTTACATCCTCATCTGATTTAGGATTGCAGACCATTAATCTTTCAAATCTTACCAGTGCTCAGGCATCTTTGGACTACATTGACAATGCTTTGTCCAGCATAAACAATTGGTTAGCTAATGTAGGTAGGACAGAAAATAAACTTACATATAGACAGGCAAACCTTCAAACCATGATACAAAATTATACTGCTTCAGACTCTGTTATAAGAGATGCAGATATGGCCGCAGAAATGGCCAGTTTTACAAAGAATCAAATATTGGTACAGTCTGGTATGTCAATGTTAGCACAGGCAAATTCATTACCCAATAACGTATTAACATTATTGAGATAAAATAGAGGAGCCAGTGGTATCCCATACACCCTCTGGCTCCCCTTAATGAGGGGTTATAATGAAGATCCTGGATATTTCTTATAACAATTTTATGGAAATTGTCAAAGAGAAAATTCAGGCTGACGTAATAAAACCTCATCATATAGTAAGTAAACATATAAATAAAATAAGTGCTAAAAGTTCAGAATCTATTAACAAAGACCAGCTATTTAAAGAAATAAAAAAGTTTTTTAAAAAATTGCAGCATAGTAATTATACAGTAAGTATAAGTTTTCATGAAAAAACCAAAACTTATGTAATAAAGGTTATTGATAAAGAAACAAAAAGAGTGGTTAGAGAGGCTCCATTGGAAAAAATTCTCGATATAATCTCCTTTATTGAAGATCTTATAAAGAAAAGAAAATCTAATCATATAATAAGGAGGTAAATCAAATATGCCAAGTGATTTTGCTATAAGTGGGCTGGGATCTGGCATGGATTGGTCATCTCTTATAGACAAGATTATGGAAATAGAACACAGACCTGTTGATCTTTTAGAACAGAGAAAGCAAGATTATCAAAACAAATTATCTGCATGGCAAGAAATAAATACTAAGTTATTATCTTTAAAAACAAGTGCTGAAGATATAATGTCAGAAGATGACTTTGATGTGTTTACTACTCAATTATCAAGTAATAGTAGTACTAATGCAGAAGATATTTTACTTGCCACTTCAGGCAGTGATGCCTCACCTGGAACATATAGTATAAGAGTTTTATCTGTTGCGACACCAGAAAGTATACAAAGTAAAAGCTTTACTGATAGCGATTCAGCTCTTGGTATCTCTGGTGATATATTAATAAACGGGCAATTAGTATCTATAGACAGTACAGATACTTTAATGGATATAAGTGGAAAGATTAATTCTCTTAATAGTGGCGTAGTTGCATCAATAATTGAATTAGGAACAAATCAATATAGATTATCTCTTACAGCAGAAGATACAGGATCAGAGGGTATGACTATTCTTAATGCAAGTTCTAATAATGTACTGCAGGATCTGGGTCTTGCTGGTAGCAGCAAGACTATTCTCCATAGAAGCAGTAATGGTGCAGAAAGTAATCGTTTTAGTGATTCAACCACTGCGATTGGCAGTTTATTATCGCTGTCATCCGCACCTTCAGGCACTGTTCAGATTGCGGGTATAAGTGTAGCTATCGACCTTTCCACAGATAGTCTTACCGATATAGTAGATAATATTAATACAGCATGGCAAGCAGCTGGTAATACAGGAAATATTGCTGAGCTAAATCAAGATAGTAATGGCTACTATATCACAATAGATAGCACTAATATTGTTGACTCTAATAATGTATTAGAAACATTAGGAGTATTAAAAAGTCAACAAGAAGCCACAACAGAAGTTCAACAAAATAGTATTGCTCTTACATCAGGAGGAAATCCTGTAACTGACTCTACTCTTATTACAGATATTGATACTGATACAGGAAATCCAAAAGTTGGAGAAACCATAACTATTTCTGGAACAGACCATGATGGAAATACAGTACAATCCACATTCACAATCAGTTCTACTTCTACAATAGCAGATTTATTATCCAGCATTGAAAGTGCATTTAATAATACAGTAACTGCAACTGTAACATCTGATGGATATATTCAAATAACAGACAATACCTCAGGAAATAGTCAGTTATCTATTCAGCTATTGGCCAATAATGAACAAGGAGGAGGTCTGAATTTTGGAGAATTTACAGAAACAGTAGAAGGGTATGATATGGAAACCAATAGTGGCCAAGATGCACAAATAGAAGTAAATGGGAATATTATAACCTCAAACTCAAATACCATAACTGATGTTATACCTGGTGTTACTTTAAATATTAAAAAAGCAGATCCTGATACCACTGTAACTTTAAATGTGGAACATGATATAGACACAATAATAAATAATATAAAGACCTTCTTTAATAATGCTAATGATCTTATAACCTATATTAATAATCAGTACGAGTTTGATGAAGACAATCCAAAACCTCTTAGTGGTGACCTTACTTTACATATGTTAAAGATGGATCTAACAGATAATTTAAGAGATCCTGTAAGTGGATTGGATAGTAATAAAAATTTTCTTTCCTGGATAGGCATAACTACAGATGATAGAGGAATATTTTCTATTGATGAAGAAACATTAAGAGAAAAGTTAGCTAATAATTTCGATGATGTAAAAAATCTTTTTATATCTACAGATTCAACAAATGGCGTTGCTGCGCGAATAGACGATTTTGTAAATAATGTGACAGACAGTTTAAATAATGGGTATGTATCAGTAAGAATAGATACCCTTAATGATACAATTTCAGATATAGATGACGAAATCCAAACTATGGAAAGATCATTAGCAATAAAAAGAGAAACACTTAATCAACAATATAATGCACTTGAACAATTTGTAACTCAAATGCATCAAATGACTAATTGGCTTAATATGCAGTTTAACTTGCATATAAGTACTAATAATGGATAAGGAGGGAAAGGTAGAATGCAAGCAAACAGAACATATGAAGATGTAGAGATGAATACAATGCCCAAAATAAATCTTGTCATAATGTGCTATGATAAGATTATAGATCTTTTAGAAAAGGCAATTAATGAGATAAATACTAAAAAATATGACAATAAATCTGAATTGCTTTCAAAGGCCATTTCTATAATAACTGAACTAATGTCCGCATTAGATTTTAAAAAAGGCAAACAAATTGCTCATGGATTGAATAATATATATTTATATTGTATTAACAAAATAATAGAAGCTGATAGTACTGATAATTCAGATGTACTAAAAGATGTTATATCTATTTTAAGTGAATTAAATGATGCGTGGAAGATGATAGCAAAAAAAGAATTTAATAAAACTTCTCATTATGACAATTTAAGGATACAAAGTGCATGATACACTTTTTGTACTTTTAGATAAAAAAATAAAGGCGCTTGATAAACTTTTAGAATTAGATGACATGTTAATGGGATTCTTGGAGAAAGAAGATATGGATTCAGTAGCGTCTTTAATGGAAAAAAAATTTTTAATAATAAATGAAATAAAAGGGATAGACAGGCGACTACACAGAGAAAAGAAAAAAAATAAAAATTTTTATGAACAGCAAAGAGATAAATTCCGATACATAAACAGAAGGCTAACAAAGCTAAAAGAAAAGGAGGAAAAATTGCTTTCTATAGCTCATGAGAAAATGAAAAAAGTAGAAACAGATCTTTATATTATAGAAGAGATAGAAAAAGTAAGAAAAAAATATAAGATAAACCAGCCCAAGAGAAATATATTTGAGAGGATAGGATAATGCCAGACCCTATTCAAGTAGTAGAAAACATAGCTCGAATATATGAGAGTAGATATATAAAAAATGGTGAACAAAGACCTAAGAAGCTCTCATCTAACAATAGATATGTAGATGAAGTAGAAATATCTATTGAAGGTAAGAAAAAACAAATTTTGGAAAATATTGTATTGGAAGCAATAGATGAATTACCAACCAAGACTTTTGAAAAATAGGGATAAAAATGATGAGCATGAAGATGATAGATCTGATTTATTATCTGCTCTTACCTCTATCATAAGATTCTCTATAAGTACAAAGGACGACATTGAAAAATTTTTTAAAGAAGTTGTAGAAAAGATATCATCTGTTATTAATGCTGAAAAAGTTTCATTAAGTTTAAAAGGTAAGATAACATATCAATACAATCCTGATGGTTGTAGAACCATATATATTCCTATAAATATAAATGAAAATGATTCTGATATATCTATTGGACATATCAGACTTGAAAAAAATAAAGACCAGAATATAGATCCAGAAGAACTCAAGTTTTTAGAAACAATAGCCTATATAGCAGGACTTAAATTCCAGAATAGCATCCTGCAACTCGTAATATATGAAGGTTTAGTACAAACCCTAAAAGTATTAGTAAACACTGTGGAGGCAAAGGATGTATATACTAAATTTCATTCTCAAAGAGTGGCAGAGTATTCGGTTGGAATATCCGAATTCTTGGGCCTTCCAAAAGAGGAAAAAGATACACTAAAAATAGCAGCGATTTTGCATGATATAGGAAAAATAGCTATTCCAGAAAACATATTATTGAAAAACGGAAAACTAACTAATGAAGAATTTGATATAATAAAACTTCATACTACTTTTGGTAATGAGATATTAAAACCTTTGAGATTTTTTCATCAAGAACGAGAGTTGGTATTATATCATCATGAAAGATGGGATGGTAGTGGATATCCAGAAGGTCTTACAGGTGAAAACATACCTCTTCTTGCCAGAATACTTGCGGTAGCAGATTCCTTTGATGCTATGACTTCAGATAGGGTTTATAGAACTGGAAGATCTTTTGAAGATGCATTAAAAGAGATAAAAGAGCTTTCTGGAATAAAATATGATTCTACTGTAGTAAATGCATTTGACTTTTTTGTGAGAAAGAAATATTTGAAGTAATATGAAAAAAGAGGCAAAAGAAAGAAGATCTGCTGTAAGAATAGATGATTATATCCCTTTTAAATATGAGTTACTAACAGAGGATATATACAATAATGAGCTCAAATCTTTTTATAATTCATCAAGTGGGGTGGAGCAAATAGAATTAAAATATCCCTTTTTTTCTTGGATACAGGATAGATATATTGATATGGAAGGGGATATAAGCCTTGTAGAGCAGATGGTTCTGGACTTACTTATAAGTATAAATGAAAAATTAGATTCTTTAATAAAAAGTATTGCTAAAGACAAACTTCCTGAAAATCAAAATCTTTGTTTTAAACAGCCCCGATACGTAAACATAAGTGGAGCTGGAATAAGATTTTTTTCTGATAGTGAAATAAAAAAGGGTGCTTGTTTGAAGCTATATATATGTGTACCATTATTTCCCCCCTTTGTAATATCTACGCTTGGCAAAGTAGTTTGGGTTAAAAAAGAAGAATTTAAATATAAAATAGGAGTCAAATTTACAGCCATTCATCAAGATGACAAGGATGCACTTATTCATTATATATTTGTAAAACAACGCAAGATCATAAAAAAAAGCAAAGAAATTCATCCTACTCAATAATCCCGAACATATCCTCCTATTTGTTCGAAAATAGATAATAAAAAACTCTGGAGGAGAAAGACCATGATTAAAGATTACCTGCGTAAAATGAGCATCCGCCAAATCATGCTCACAGTAACAGGAATCATGGCGGTATTATGGTTTTTGGGATTTGGATATTGTATTGTTAGCTTAAAAAAGCTTGTATCCTTGAGTACAGAAAATAACCTTATGTCATTAGAAACTATTTTACATAAGGCCATCATAGATTACTTTGGAACCCCAATCCTTGCATTTGCAATAACCTATTGGATAGGCTCTATACTTGTAAATGAGGCTAATAAACTCTTAAAAATAGCAGATCGCATAAGTCGCAAAGATCTTAAAGCAAAGATAGACGTCCCTGAAGATAGCTCTAATGAAATCCATATAATTGGAAAGGCAGTTAATCATATTGTAGATAATATAAGAGAGATCTTGGGTCATATGAAAGCCAGTATATCTAATTTTTCTTCAGCCTCTAATAAATTTTCAAAGATTATAAATCAAAATATAGATTTTACAAAGAATGCATTTAATAATATCAAACAACTCACAGAATATATGGAGAAACTCAAAATCCAAATAAGTAATATAAACACATCTCTTAGCCAATTAACAGAAGCAGTAAATGAAATTTCCAGAAATGCTAATGAAACATCTCAGGAAGCAACAAAAGCAAATGAAGAAGCAGGAAATACAAGTAATATTTTAAATACCCTTATACAAGAAATAGAAAATATAAAGTCTTCAGCAGACCTCATCCAAAATATAGCTGAACAAACAAATTTGTTAGCACTTAATGCCACTATTGAGGCAGCTCGTGCAGGAGAAGCTGGAAAGAGTTTTGCTGTTGTAGCTAATGAAGTAAAAGAATTATCTAACAATTCTGCAAAATCAGCAGATGAAATAAATGAAAGAGTTACAGCCCTTATAGATAAAGGACAAATGATGGAACAAGGAATGAAACAAATTAAAGATGTTATAGCAAAAACTAACGACAGGACTATAAATGTGGCATCTGCTGTTGAAGAGCAGACAAGCACCATTTCAGAATTGGCCCAAAATGTCTCTTTTATAGACAATGAACTAAGTTCATTAAAAGAAGTACTTGAACAGATAAAAGAGAGGGCGGAACATACTGATGAAATTACATCAGAGGTAAAACATGGCTCAGAAGAATTAGCCAAAATTGCTGATATGCTTCAGGGAGAAGTAAACAAGTATCAGTTATAATATAATTATAAGGTGGGGGGGGTGATATTGTGGAATATGGAAACATTAAAAAATCAGGATATCAACTCTCCATCTACCAAAGAGTATTAATTTCAATAGGAATAATGCTTCTTATAATAGCATGTTTTAGAATCTTGGAAATAAGAAGTATGTTAAAAAGGGAAAAAAGGAATTTTATATTAAATTTTAGAAAAACAGATGTTCGTATATATGAAACAGCAAAAACATTAGCCAAAGAAAACTTAAAATTAGCTATTACAATAGCTGCTATTCCTGAAGTACAAGAAGCCATTGCATTAAAAGACAGGAATAAACTAATTGATTTACTTACACCTTTAATATCTAATCTCCAATCCCTTTCATCTTATCCTTTAAAGATCCATTTTCATATCCCTCCAGGAAAAAGCTTTCTGCGAGTATGGCGTCCTGATAAATTTGGAGATGATCTGAGGAGCTTTAGAAACACAGTAGTTAAGGTATTAGAAACAGGACATCCTATTTTTGGGATAGAATCTGGAAGGGCAGGACTGGCTGTAAGGGGAGTAGCGCCTATCTTTTGGAAATCCCAAAATAAACCTGTAGGCAGTGTTGAAGTATTTACAAATCTTAAATCTGTAGCTCAACGACTTCATCATATTTCATATGAAGAAAATGCTCTTTTATGGCTAAAAAGAGTAAATGACACTGTAAGTACTGAAAATTTTCATGATAAAATAGGCAAATTTATAGTTCTTCTTTCTCCAGGAGATGAAAAGCTCTCTATATTACAGCATATACCTATTAAAAAGGCCTTATATGCCCCTCATGTATTTGAAACAAGTAAATACCTAATAGATGCTGTTCCTATAAAAGATTATCAAGGGAAAACAGTAGGAATATATATCAGATTTGTAGATTTATCTGTCTTACACAATAAATTGAAAAGTCTTCTATATAGAGGATTAGTATATTTGATAATATCAATGCTTTTAGGAGTCCTTATCATTGTGTTTGCTCTAAGAAGCAGTCTTATAAGACCAATGGAAAATGCACTCTCTGCAGTAGAACAAGTGGCTCGTGGCGAATTAGATCGTTTGATAACTTCAGATGGCACAAAAGAAATCCACAAACTATCCGATAGTTTAAACAATGTAATACTATCAGTTGGGAATTATATCCTTTCCATTCAAAGAAGTATAAAGAATCTAAAAGAAATCTCCAAAAATATATTTAAACAGGTTCTTGAAGAGGCTCAAAAATTATCAGATGGTAGCGGTGGAGTCAAAGAACATACCAAAAAGATGCTTGCACTTTCTGAAACAACTAATCAAGAAATACAAAACATTGCTTCTGCAATAGAACAATTCTCAATAGCTATTCAAGAAATTGTTAATTATGTTAGTGAAACTTCTAAAGGAATTACTCACATAAAAGATCATGTGAATTTTGCTATTAATAAAATATCTATATTAGATGAAAGTTCTCGAAAAATAGGTGAGGTTATAAAGATAATAGATGAAATTGCAGGACAAACCAATCTTCTCGCTTTAAATGCTACTATAGAAGCTGCAAGGGCTGGTGAAGCAGGAAAAAGTTTTGCTGTTGTGGCAAACGAAATTAAAGAATTGGCTAATCAGACCACACAAGCTACTCAAGATATTAGAAATACTATAGAAAATATACAGGACGAAATAAAAGGTGCTGTTTCAGCGATCCATGAGGTAGATCAAATTGTTTCAGGAGTTAGTGATATATCCATTCAAATGGCAAACGCAACTGAGGAACAATCTGCAATGGTGAATGATATCAAAAACAATGCAGAACAAGGAGCAAAAAATATGTCACAAGTATTAGAAGAAATAAAAAGCACAACTGTACTTATGGAAGAGTTTCTTTCAGTATCCAATAGACTCAAGGAGCTACCAGATACTTTATTTAAGGTGGCAAATAATATAGAACAACTTTCTTCTAAATTTAGGGTTAAAGATGAAATATTTAAAAACAACAAAAATATATAAAAGGGGGAGGTAATTATGAACCTCTCAGTAAGAAAAAAATTATATGTTTTGTTTGGATTTCAAATAATAAGCTTTATTTTGCTATTCTGTCTTTTATATGGTTATATTATTCCAGCAGTAAAAAGATTACAAAAAGAGAAGTATATGACTACGAAAATAATAAGGAACATTTCCAGAATCCAATTAACAGCAGAACATTATTTTAGTGGTGATATAAAGATTGATATGCTTATAAATAAAATAGAAAATACCAAAAAAACATTATTAGATAATAATATAAAAAATGAACTAGAAAATATTTTAAATAAAATAAAAATAATAGAAAATATTAATAAAAACAATGCCTTTTTACATAAAAAATTATTTGACATGTTAGACAAGTCTATTAAGGCATCGAATGATTATATAAATCAGGTAAGTTATAGATTAGAAAACAAAAAAGACAGAAGAAAAGTATCAGATTTAGAAAGGATGGTTTTAAGACTTGCTGTTGTAAATACTCAAAGCAACAATGACATAAAAAGGATGTTCTTAAGTCTTTATTCAGACATAAACAATGTTTCAAAGCTATATAAGCTATTAGATATTGCGATTGAAAATGCAACACAAGCAAAAAAATCTTTATCAGGGTCTCCGCTTGTAGTTTTACCTGAAAACGCGATAAAATCTGATTTAAAAGCAAAGCAAATAGTCAAAAAATTTGAGAAAAATATGAGGAAAAAATTGGGATTAGAAGATAATATAAGAAAAGATCTAAATAATATTATTGTTGAAATGGGAAGTAATACAGAAACTATTATATCTAAGATAAAAGAACTTGTATATGCTGCAAGCACATTAATAGTAATAATGGCATTTATAGCAGCAGTACTTATATATAGTATAATAAAAAGCATGAATATAGCTCTTTCTGAATTAGAATCAAAACTTCCTAAGATAGCTGAAGGACATCTTACTCAAGAATTATTGGTTCATAACAAAGATGAATTTGGAGAAATATGCAATTTGTTTAATGGATTTATAAAGCGACTTAGGAATAATCTCAGAGAAATATTAGATAAGCAAAATCAATTTATCACTGTTAGTGAAAGACTTGCAAATTCTACAGATGATATGACCACATTGAACATTGATATGATAAGAGATATGAAAGGTATTTCAGAAGATTCATCAAAAATAAAAAATGAAGCTCACAAAACAGTATCAAATATAGAATATTTAAGAAATGGAATAGATCAAGTTAATACTAAGGTATTTGATATGACAAAAGAAGTTGATGACGTTGCAAAAACTGTTCAAAACACAAATTCTGTTATAGATAAACTTAACTACAGCACAAAAGAAATAGGAAATATATTAAAAATGATAAATGATATAACAGAACAAATAAATTTACTTGCCTTAAATGCTACTATTGAGGCAGCTCGTGCAGGAGAAGCAGGAAAAGGTTTTGCTGTAGTTGCTAATGAAATCAAGGACTTGGCAAACGAAACCACAAAGGCCACAGAATATATAAGCGAAAAAATTTCTGCCATTCAGGACAGTTCAAAAGAGACTTCAGACACTATTGCAAAAGTAAGTGCTATAATAAAGACACTTGCAGAATCTTTTGATTCAATAGCAGGTATAAGTGAGGAACAAAAAACTTCTGCTCAAGATGCTTATATGAGCATAGAAAATACAGCTCAGCATCTTAATCAGATTGATCAAAAAATATCTTTACTTCATCAAAAAACTAAAAGCATAGAAGAAAATATAAAAAACACAAAAAATTTTATAAAAGAAATAGGTATTATGATAGAATCTACTAAAAATATGATAGGTCAATTTAAGATATAATTATAGCTTAGGCGTGAAAGGGGCATATATTTTAATAATAAAGTTACAAAAAGATATGAATATCAAAATAGGAAAATTGGGTAATATTTTTTTTAAAGCAGGTATATATGCATATGTGGGATCTGGAATGAAAAATCTTATATCAAGGGTAAAGAGTCATTTTAGAAAAGAGAAGAAATTACATTGGCACATCGACTATCTTCTAAAGAAGGCTAAGATTCAAGCTGTAATAACCATAGAAAATGATCAGAAGATAGAATGTGATATAGCAAATACGCTATCTCAAAATTTTAAAGTTATAAAAGAGTTTGGGGCAACTGATTGTAGATGTAAAGGACATCTTTTTATTATTCTTCCAATTCCTACCTCATAATATCTTCTTTTGATACCTTACTTTTGATACCTTGATATAAAATATCATTTAAATAGAGGGGCCTATAATATCATCTTTACTAATATAACATCCAAGAGGAATTGCTTCAGTACTATTTCCATCGTGATTGTAGTCCTGTCTGTCTATACCTGCATTTATACAAGGAGAATGTTTACTTAAATGAAAAGAAGATAAGTCTTTAAAATTAGGATTTGAGACAAAGGAATCCAGATCTAAATTTTGAGCATATTGCCAATTTATTAATCTATTATATTCTTTTTTATCCTTTCTATATGGACTTAATATCCATTTTCCTGAAGGGAAAAAACAATTGTGATCAGAATATCTTGGTATATATATGTCGGGTCCTATTGTTTTTCTATGAGCACCTACAAAAATGACATTTACCCAATAAAATATATTGTTCCATATTTGGAGATTAGGCGCTCCTGTAACTGATATTCCTGTTTTTAAATAAGAAAACACATTATTCCATATTAATGTATTACGCCAATCAGAGATATATTTTCCAGTATGACTCATAGCTAATAAATAAATACCTGAGGCACAGTTTGCAATGATATTTTGGTATATCCTTGTATATAAGGTTTCTTCTTTACCATCCCAATAAGGAGATATTTCAGCATGATATTGAGTATCTCTGGAACATAAAAAGATTGCATGATTTTTACAATTGCGAATAATGTTTTTGTAAATCTTAAAATTATAATTATTTGCTTTAAAAAATATGCCTACTGTACAATTATAAATATAACAATTTTTTATTGTTACATTACTTGTAAAATAAGAAAGATAACCCGCTGAATTATGACTTAAACCTTGAGTACCATGAATTTTGCAGTTACTAATAGTAATATTTTTACAGTGTTTTAAATATATGCCTGGGTGATTGTCATTTGTATTAATAAAATGCCCTATTATTTCACATTTATTTATTATACAATTATTAGCTTCCAGCATTACCACTGCAGCATCTCCATGATCCATATGTAATGATTCAAAAATAAGACCGTTTATAATAATATTATTAGCATGTCTTATTAATAAAGGAAGTTTTTTTGCTTTTATTACTACTCTATCTCCTGGATATGCCATAAATTTTATAGGTCTTGAAAATGTCCCTGAAACATTGATATATATTCCAATTGTACCAGGCTCGCAACCTATAGTACTAGTAAGATCAGGGGTGTGAAAATCTGATTCAATATACTCTCCTGCTTTTATCATTACTATATCGCCAGGTTTTACTATCCTTGCTGCATGTGAAATAGTCTTCCAAGGCATATTTTCTGTCCCAGGATTTTTATCAGATGCTATATTATTGGATTTATCCACAAAAAAAATCCTTGCATGAACAGAATTACAAGCCAAGACAAAAAAAAGAATAATTATTATAGTTTTTATTTTTAACATATATATCGCTCCTATACCTTAATAAAGATTTGATACCATAGTTCTAAATTTATTAAAGCCCAAATTAATTCACATATATCATTATCAAGTTTTTCTTTAAGCAAGTTACAAACTATGTTCTTGTCATATAATCCAGATTCTGATTTATAAATTAGATTCAAATATTGACCTAAAGATTTGTCATTTCTTAGCCATGAGCTTAATGGAACTCCAAAACCAGATTTTTTTCTATTTATTATGAGAGAAGGTAGATATTTTTTTGCATATTTTTTTAATATATATTTTGTTCTGACTTTACATATCTTAAGAGTAGAAGATATCTTATAAGTAAATTCCACTATCCTGTGATCCAAAAAGGGGACACGAGACTCAATACCTGCTGCCATACTCATTTTGTCCTGTCGGATAAGAATAGAGACTAAATATGTTTTTAAGTCTAAAAAAAATAACTTTGTAAGAATATCTGTAATTTTTGAATTTACATGCATCATATTATATCTATATTTGAATTCAGTAGTTTTTAATCCAAATAATCTATTTAATAAATGAGGACTTACAAAAGATGAATTAAACATGATGGTCGAGTCTTCATTCATACTTGCGAATTCTATAATTTTTTTTATCCTATGACTTTTTATAAAAATAGAAAGAGATTTCAAACAAAATAAAGCCCAAGGGAATTTTTTCAATAATGTATCTATAATAGGTATAAAATAACGCGGATATCCTGCAAAAA
The DNA here is from genome assembly GCA_964567535.1 of uncultured Desulfobacterales bacterium. Lineage (GTDB taxonomy): Bacteria > Desulfobacterota > DSM-4660 > Desulfatiglandales > JALVZP01 > CAZMNC01. The sequence continues at coordinate 46,882 of CAZMNC010000150.1, forward strand.
GTTCATCTGAACCTTCTCCTGTTAAAACCACTGTTACATAATTTTTTGCTAACTTACTGATACAATATATTAATACAGAATTAGGATGACAAAGAGGTTCATCATTATGATATATCATTTTTGGAAGCAATTCCGCAAATTCTCTTTGATCTATTTTTATCATGTGATGTTTAGTATTATATATATTGGATATAAGTTGAGCAAAACTTGATTCATCAAACTCTTTTTCATAGAAACCAACAGAAAAAGTATGCACAGGCTCTTTTTTATATCTACACACTAAAGCTGTTATTAAACTTGAATCGATTCCACCACTATTAAATGTACCCAATGGAACGTCACTAATAAGCCTTTTATAAACTGAATCTCTAAGTAAGATATCCAATTCCTCTATAATAAATAATTCATTATCTATTATTTCTTGCTCAAAATTTATATCCCAATATTTCTTTATACTTACAGATCCATTTCTCCATATAAGCATGTGACCAGGAAGAAGATTAAACACTTTTTTAAAAAGAGTCTCTTTACCTGAAATAAACCTAAAAGTAATATATTCTTTTATTACTGAAGTATTCACTTCCTTAGGAAAGCCCTGATACTCCAAAATTGACTTAATCTCAGAAGCAAATATTAATCCACCATCCCATATCGCATAATAAAGAGGTTTTATGCCCAATCTATCTCTAACTAAAATTAATATTTTTTCATTAGAATCCCATATGGCAAAAGAAAACATGCCGTTTAATTGATGAATACAATCGATCCCATATTCTTCATATGCATGTATAATTACCTCGGTATCACTATGGGTTGTAAAAATATGTCCTTTTGCCTTTAATTCAGTTTTAATTTCATTGAAATTATATATTTCACCATTATACGTAATCCATATGCTGCCATCCTCATTACTCATAGGTTGATGACCAGATTCTATATCTATAATACTCAATCTTCTATGAGCTAATCCCACATTTTTATTTACATATATACCACAATCATCAGGTCCTCTATGTATCATCTTGTCTCTCATTTTTATTAGAGTATCATAAAACACTTTTTTATTAAGATCCTTATATATTATTCCACAAATTCCACACATTTTTATATTAACCGCCAAACTTTACAGGCACTTTTGATATAATCCATCTAAATTTACCGCTAACTGTTAAAGGAATCTCATTTACATATTCTATATGTATATTCATATCATTACCCAAACGTACCTTTAAACCTGAAATTAAACGCTGAATCTGTTCCTCAGAAAAGTCTTTATCTTTTACTATTTTCAATACCACATTCTTTGTATCTTCTTGTATAATTTGAGATTTTTTTATTCCATGGATAGGTTTAAAAGGATGTGTGAGAATAGAAGGAGAAATAAATCTTCCATCATTGGTAACAATAATATCTTCAGCCTTTGTTGTAATATCCTCAATAAGAGGAAAGCTTCTTCCACATGAACACTTCTTTAATCTGTATCTTATAATATCATTAGTTTTATATCTAATAAAAGGCATTCCAAAGTTATGAAGACTCGTTCCTACTATCCAACCCATCTCACCTTCATTAACTGGCTCGCCCTTATCATTAACTATTTCCATTATTCCATAGTCTAAATTTATATGATGCCCTTTATGTTTTTCACATTCAGTAGCAAAAACCACTCTTTCAGCAAGTCCATAGAAATCAAAAATCTTACATTGGAACGCCTTTTCTATAGTATCGCGTTGAAATTCATACAAAGTCTCAGATGAAGTAAACACGGCCTTGAGAGGCAAAGTCTCATTTCTGCTTTGCATATATTTTGCCAATATATAAACAGTAGAAGGGTATCCTTCTATAGCCTTTGGTCTAAATCTACGAAGTTTATTAACATAAAATTTAAGATTTTCTTCTGACATATGAAATGCTGATAGCCATAATTGATTATGTAAATAATCCATTCTCCAAAAAGGGGGATTTTTTTGAGATATAGGCACTATCACTCTACCCAAAACTAAAGCATATTTGTCACCATATATTACACCAGCCCATATCTTTTGCCGCCAATCAACCACATTATTGACTAAACACATGTTTAAATCCCAATAAAATTGTAAAGGAGACCCTGTGGTTCCGCTTGTATGTCCTTCCCTCAATTGAGAAAATTTAAATTTTTTAGAAATCAAACGTTTTATATTTGTTTTAACTATCTCTCGCGTCAGCAAAGGTAACTTTACAAGATCTTCTTGAGTATGAATATCATCAGGTTTTAATTTCCTTTTTTGCATAACTTCTTGAAAATATGGTACTGTCTCATAAGCAAATTTTATAAGCTGCCTTAATCTTATATTTTGATACTCTCTTAGTTCATCTATGGATAAATATTCATCTCTAATAAATTGCTCCAATAATTTTCTAAACTTAGTGCCATATCTTTCTATATGTATCTTAAAAGCATATATATTAAGAGCCAATGTCTGAAGAGGATAAGGTAAAATCTCATATAACTTTTGTGTATGCATTATTAATTTCCAACCTTATTATAAAGATATGCCAATTTTTGGCCTATTTTTGAAAAATCATATTTTTTAAGTACTAATTCTCTACAATTTTTAGATAAATAATTACACAATTTTATATCATTGAATAATCTATCTATTTGATATACAAACTCATGAGGAGTTCTTGCCAATAATAAATGTTTTTCTGGTTCCGCTTCAATACCCTCAATAGAAACGGGATGTGCTACAATAGGTTTTGCCATCGACATTGCATCCAGTATCTTTAACTTTGTACCTCCTCCATCTCTAATAGGACAAATATATACATGTGCCTTCTCCAAATATGGCCTAACATCATCAACAAATCCTGTAACTATAAAATTACTATCTTTTTTGGCTATTGATAAAATAGATCGTGGTGGATCATGTCCAATAATAATAACTTTAACGTTTGGCCAATTCTTTTTTAGAATAGGCCAGATTTCTCTACAAAAAAAGATAACAGCATCTCTGTTTGGGTACCAATTCATACCACCTGCAAATACTAAGGTCTGAGGATCAAATCCTTTTTGAGAAGGCTTGAAATAGTCAACATCTACTCCATTTGGGATAACCTCAATATTAATTTCAGGACATATTTTCAATAAACGTCTTTTATCAAGTTCAGAAACCGTAATGTTATAATTAAACATAGAACATATCTTATTTTCATAGTATCTCAGTTTCAATGACTCTATAAAAAAATAGAGTTTTCGGTATAGATTTTTTTCTTTTAAAGAACGCCTAAACATCATCTGAGACTCTATATTATGATGGTTAAGAACCTTAGGAGTACTTTTAATTTCACGTATATATTCTGCCATATCAATAGAATCAAAATGAATACAATCAAATTTATCTAAACCAGTTAAGTTAATAATTAAATTTTTCATTCTATCAAAATACAACCATTGGCATGTATATGGTTTTAAAGAAAAAAGGCTTTTAAAAGCTATTATTTTCTTATTAATAGATACATTGATAACAGTTACTTTGTAACAAAATTTATTTAACTCAAAGATCCCCTTTTTTACATCTATTGGATATTCTACATTATGATCAACGCTAAGCAAATGAATATCATGAAATTTTGACACATGTTTTATTAGATTATAAGTTCTCTGTAAGACCCCTCCTTTTGGAGGATAAGGAAAGATATGAGAAAGCCATAATATTTTCATTATTAAACCTTTGTCAATATACAATCTACCCTATTTATAAAAAATTCTCTAAAAAAAGGCAATTTAGCAAAAATATGAAGTTTTTTTATAGGTATGTACTTAAGATATTCTACTGAGAAACCAGATTTTTTTATTATATCTTCAAATTTAGATACGGTGATCTTATTAAGTCCTCCTTCTACTTCTTCATAATGCTGTGCCCTATCCTGTCTGAAATATGATCTAATTTTCATTACTGTCTTTTCTCTAAATATTATATGAACCCAAGGAATTTTTGTGAAAAAATGCATATGCGCGCCATATGGAGCATACCATGGGGGACCAAATGTTATATATGTCTTACCCCTTTTTTTTAAAACTCTATGCCACAATTCAACTATCTTTTCAGGATCACTATAATGTTCAAAACTATTTTGACTAATTATAATATCAAAAAATTCTGAAAATGATTTCAAATCTATACATGTATCAAACCTAACCTTATCTTCAAGATTAAAACGAGTAAGCATTTTTTTGCCTTTTTCAAATACATCCCTTCTTATGTCAATACCAAACACGAATTTGGCACCACTTAATGCCATAGCTATAGCTTGTAGTCCAACTCCACACCCATAATCAAGTACTACTTTGTCTTTAATTTCACTTAAAAATTTTTTTCCAAAAGCCAAAATCAAAGTATCCAAAGCCGTATCAAGACTTGTTTCAGGTGAAAATGATCTTATCTTACTAAAAGAAAGCAGTATTCTTTCTCCTATTTTCATAGCTACCTCCTTGGATATTCTTGAATATTTTGACAAATTTATATTTCTATTTTATACAATAATTTTAAAATAAAGTGCATTTCTTATATTGTTAAAGGTTTAGATGAGTATAAATATAATTTTTTTAGTGCGTCATGGCGTAACAGATTGGAATATATATCCAAAAAGATTTCAGGGCAGAAGAGATATCCCTTTAAACACTACTGGTATTCAACAGGCTTATGCATTAGCAAATTATTTCAAAAATATCAAAATTGATTATATAATCAGCAGTCCTTTGAGGAGGGCTTATCAAACTGCAAAAATAATAAATAAATTTCACAAATTACCCATCAAAATATGCGACCAGCTTATGGAGATGCACTTTGGACATTGGGAAGGAAAAACAATATACGAAATAAAACATAAATTTCCTCAATTATGGAATCTTTGGGAAGAAGAACCTGAAAAGCTTAGAATACCTCAAGCAGAAACCTTAGATGACCTTATAAAAAGGATATTATCTGTTATAAAAAAGTTAAGTAATATATCATCTGGGATAAAATTAATAATTGGTCATGGTTCTTGGATCAGAGCTTTTATTGCAAATATAGTACTTAAAAAAGCATCTTTATTTAACAAAATCCCTCAAAATAATGCCGCTATTAATATACTTTATCTTGAAAATAGCAAAAATTTGAGATTAATATTATATAATTTTACACAATATTTAAAAATTTATTAATGAGGGAATTGATATGGGTAACTATTTTAAAGACTCTCTTTATATCCCAAAAAGGACTAAAAAGCCCAGGGAATATGGAATTACGGTTATAAGTGATCAAGGGCTTGGAATCAGAGCAATAAAAGATTTAGTCGAAACAGCTGGAGAACATATTGACTTTGTAAAATTTAGTATTGGCACCGCTTATGTAACTTTAAATGTACAAGAAAAAATAGAGTTATATAAAAAGAACAATATAGAAGTATTTTTTGGAGGAACTTTATTTGAGATATATGCAGTTCAAAATAGAGTTGACCAATATAAGATATTGCTAAAAAAATTGGGGCTTAATTATGTAGAAATATCAAATGGTTTGGCACAAATAAGTGATGAAGATAAATTAAAATATGTAAATGAATTTAAAGAAGACTTTAATGTAATTTCTGAGGTTGGATGTAAAGATGAAGAAATAATAACTCCTCCTTACAAATGGGTTCAAATGATCAAAGATACTCTGGACGCAGGGGCAGCTTATGTAATAGCTGAAGGAAGAGAAAGTGGAAATGCAGGACTATATAGACAATCAAAAGAAGTAAGAATGGGCCTTATTGAGGAAATTATATATCATATTTCGCCAAAAAAGATTATATTTGAGGCTCCTTTATTAGAGCAACAAGTATTTTTTATTAATAAAATTGGGCCAAATGTTAATTTAGGTAATATAATAGCAAAAGATATTATACTTTTAGAGGCTCAGCGATGTGGCCTAAAATATGAGACATTTATGCTAACAAAACTTTAACAGAAAATGTTTCCATATAAAAATTTTATAAGAAAGAATGGCTTTATACCAGTAGCTTTAGTTTTTGGTGCTGAATGGGTAAATGGCTTAGCTATTATAAGAGCCCTTGGAGAAAAAAGGGTTAATATTTATGCATTAAGTAAATATGCAAATGCTATAGGTTTTTATTCACGATATATTAAGAATTATATAATCCATCCAGACCCTTATAAAAACCCTAAATTATTTTTGGAGGTAATGATAAATACAGGTGAAAAATTGCTTAATAAAAATGAAAAAGGTGTTATATTTCCTGTAAGTGATTTAGAAGTTAAACTATTAACAGAAAATAAAGAAAAATTACAAAAATATTTTATATTTACCTTTTCTGATATAAAAAGCACTGTTATCAGATGTATTGATAAAAAGTACCATTTTGAAAATGCTGTTAAAAACTCTGTTCCTGTTCCAAAAACATACTTTCCTAATAAATTAGAAGAATTATATTTTGATCTCCAAAACAATAAAATAGATTATCCTATTCTTTTTAAAGCTCGACATTCATTAGTATCAAACATTCGAGAAAAATACAGAGTCATTTTAATAAGGGATCAAAATCAACTAAATAAAATTGTTAAATTGGCTACAAAAGATAAAGTACCATTCTTGATTCAGGAAGTCATACCCGGAGGTGATGAAAATCTATATACATTGGGCACTTATATGAGCAAAAAAGGGAGTTTTAAAGCTATTTTTACAGGAAGAAAACTTAGACAAAAACCCCCTCATTTTGGGATATGCAGAGTGGGAGAAAGCATATATTCCCCTAAAATTATAGGGTATGGGTATAAATTACTAAAGGCTATTAATTTTTTTGGTATTTCACAGGTGGAATTTAAATATGATTATAGAGATGATGAATTTAAACTAATGGAAATTAATCCAAGGAGTTGGTCTTGGATTGGATTACCAGTAAAAATGGGGATAAATATCCCTTATATAGCATTCTGTGATGTATTAGGTATTAATGAAAAATGTCCACCACCACATATATGCTCCAAAAGATATCTATGGATATCTATTGAAGATGATATATTGACGTCTATTAAATTTAAGGATGGATTTCCTCTTAAGCACCTTTTGTCAAATATGAATAATCTTTGTGAAGCATATTTTTCCCTTAAAGATCCCATACCCTGGGTATATCATATTAATGAATTAATGAGCAATATGATAAAAAGATATGCAAATTAACATATTATACCTAATAGAAACCATAGGACCAGGTGGCGCGGAAAAGATGCTTATTGATTTAACTTCAAATATAAATAAAAAATTTTTTCATCCTATAGTCTGCTTAACAAAAAAAGGTTGGCTTTCCGAGAAGTTAAAATATCAAAACACAGAAACTATTATAATAGAAAGCAAAAAAAGATTTGATTTTATATGGTCTATAAAGATAGCACAATTTATAAAAAGAAGAAAAATAGACTTATTGCATACTCATCTTTTAGATTCTAATTTCTATGGGGCAATAGCGTCTTTGCTGGCTAAGTGTCCACAAGTTTGCACAGAACACGGCGATGCCCATCATTCTATATATAAAAAAGATATATCTATATGGACTAAATATTTTTTTATAGCTTTGATTGCTCATAAAATTATTGCGGTATCAAAATTCACTGCTAATAAACTAAAAAAGATGATCTACTTCAAAGACAAAATATCTGTAATCTACAATGGAATAGATACTAGCATATTTGAACTTAATAATAAGGAAGATAGAATTCTTATAAGAAAATCCTTGGGAATTCCTGATAATGCAATAATTGTCATATGTGTTGCCAACCTATATCCTGCTAAAGGGCATGAAACACTACTCAAAGCCATATCTTTAATATATGATAAATTACCAAATTTACATGTAATATTAGCTGGGAAGGGACAACTAAAAGACACTATTGAAAAACAAGCAAATATTCTAAGGATTCAAAATAGAATTCATATACTTGGTCTTAGAAATGATGTGCCTGATCTTTTGAAAGCTTCTGATATATTTGTATTACCTTCTTTTTCAGAAGCTATGCCTTTATCATTACTGGAAGCCATAAGCTCTGGACTGCCCGTAATTGCAACTAACGTGGGAGGAATTCCTGAAATAATAGAACACAAAAAATCAGGTTTCATAATTCCTCCAGGAGATTACAAATTATTGGCAATGAAAATATTAGAATTAGCAATATGCGATAAAGAAAGAAAGGATATGGGATTACAAGCAAAAAAAATAGCAAGAAAAAAGTTTGATATATCTATTATGACTTCACAGTACGAAGCTATCTATAAAGAATATGCCAAGAAAAAATAACAGGATAGATACCCCTTTTATTATATTAATGTTATATCTTTTCTTTGACTATGGCAGACCTCAAGCTTTCTTTCCTATAATTGGAAAATTACATCCCGGATATATATTACACTTATCACTTTTATGGTTACTGTTTAAGGAAAATAAATTATTTAACATTGAGGATACCCAAGTTAAAGCATTTATATTAATTTTGGCAATAATGATAATCCATATACCTTTTTCAGAAAACAATTATTGGGCATTTGAAGGATGGAGAAATACTTTTCTATATTTTATAGTGTTCATGAGTATCATTAGTTTCATAACTACATATGAGCAATTAGAAAAATTTATTAAAAGATGGCTTATGATAATGATATTCTGTTCGATTGTTGGAATAAAATCTGGTGGCAAGGTCCCTAATTCTCCATTTATGGGTGATGAGAATGACTTTGCATTAGTTATGAACATGGCAATAGGAATGTCATATTTTATGTATTTTTATTCAGATACATTTAGTAAAAAAATATTTTATCTTTTTGCAATTGTATTATTTTTATGGGCAAACATAGCCTCTTTATCAAGAGGGGGCTTTGTTGGACTTATTGGTACAGCATTTTATATATGGTTTAGAAGCCCAAAAAAAATGATTACCACCATATTTGCTGTATTATTCGCCATTATTTTTGCAAGCCTTGCTCCATCTTCTTATTGGAAAGAAATGAAAACAATTAGACAAGAGGGAATACATAAAGGTACAGGTGGAGCACGTTGGTATTTATGGAAATGTGCATGGAAAATGTTTCTTCATCATCCTATAATAGGTGTAGGTCAAAATAATTTTCCATGGACAGTAGGAAAATATGAACCAAAAGAAGAACAAAAAAGATATGCAGGAAGATCACATGTGGGCAGAGTTTGTCATTCTCTATATTTCACCATATTATCTGAATTGGGAGCATTAGGAACATTTTTATACTTTCTTATTTTTTTTAAATCCAGAAAAGATTTGATTCCTATCTTAAAATATGAATATTATTATTCCTCATTAATAGAAAATTTAGAAATTCATTTGTTTTTTCAGAAACTTAGGTATATAGTATATGGTGTTGAATGTAGTTTAGCAGCATATTTTTGGACAGGGATATTTTTAACAGTATGTTATTATCCACATTTTTGGGTATTTAATGGTCTTATGATAGCAATAAGAAATGTTTTAAATAACACTTTAATAGAATTCCAGAGCAAAAAAGTATTGTTATTTAATGAACCATAATCTTTCATTAATAGAGATATTATTGGATATTGCGGTAGAGCTACTGGGAGGAGATATTGGGTCAATTATGCTTATAGATCCTAAGGAAGAGGGAATTTTAAAAATAGCTGCAGCCAAAGGCCTTCCTAAGGATCTTATAAATAAAGCAAAAGTAAAAATAGGCACGTGCATTGCGGGTAAGGTTATAACCTGTGGATTGCCTGTTGTAATAAGAGCACAACAAGAAAAAAAAGAAATTGGAATACTAAAAGATGATCTTAAACGAAAAGACATTAATTGGTCTTTTATATTACCTATATATCACGGAAATATACCAATAGGAGTTATCAATATTGCATGTCTAAATTCAGAAATTGAATTTGAATATCCATTAGATATTATATCTAAAAATTTGACTAAGTTAATAAACAGGTATCTTTTCTATTTATCAAAGAATGTATATATGCCTGCTATAGGTATTATATCTTATATACACGAGATAACAGTTGACCCTTTAACAGGACTTTACACCTATGGTCAACTATGGGCCAGATTAGAAGAGGAAATAAACAGATCAAAACGATTTGGATATAATATAGCTATTGTTATGGTAGATATTGATCATTTTAAAAATATAAATATACGATTTGGATACCAGGTAGGAGATAAGCTTTTACAAAATTTTAGTGAGTGGATGAGAGAGGAATTAAGAAAATATTCTGTTATTGCAAGAACTGGTGGAGCAAAGTTTACTATAATGCTTCCAGAAACTGATATGCCAGGTGGCATAAAAGTTGCAAAAAGGCTTCTGTGGGGAATAAATGAGATAAGCAAAAAAATGAAATTAAATGAACAAATAACTCTTAGCATTGGAATTTCAGAATTTCCAAAAAATGCAGATTCAGCTACACAGTTATTAGAAAAAGCGGAAGAGTCGCTCATTTCTGCCAAAATAATGGGCGGGGATTCTATAAAAACAGCAACAGAACAGCCAATTTTAGAATGAAAGCAGAAATATTTTCATTACGTGATATTTGGGGTTGTGTTTCTATAGTTTTAATTGATCTTTTAATATCAGTGCTAATATTTTATTCTTTATTAATTGAAAGGTCTCAAACTATGGGACCATATCCATTTTTATCTGTCTTGCTACTATCTATATGTATATTAACAGCACTTATTATCTCGGGTATATATTCATTCCTAAAGGATTTTACTCCATTATCATTGGCAAGGTGCATACTTTATTCTCTATTTCCAGCAGTAACATATATAGCATTAGTGTTGATATTTCTTTCTGAAACAGAATTATTAAAACATATATTACTCCTTATGATCCCTTTATACATAGCAATTTATATATTCCACTTTTTTGTTCTTTATATATTAGATATCAATAAAAAGAGGGTAATATTTGTCGGGGCGAATGAGAAAACTGAACAAATTATAGATGGCATAAAAAAAATAAGATTTACTTGCTATAAACCTATTGGAGTTATTACATATCTTCCTGAAAAGGTTGGCAAGAAAATATCTGATATTCCAATAATTGGAGAAATAAAAGATTTAGAAAAATTAGCTATATCATCAAAATGTGATGTTATTGTCTTTTGTCTTAAAGAATGGCGAGGCAAGATGTCATTTCATCAATTAATAAAACTGAAATTACTAAATATCCGATTTGAAGACGGAACGTTATTTTATGAGAAAATAATTTATGCCTTACCCATTACTGAATTTTTAAGGCCAAGCATATTCCTATTTCAATCAGGTTTTCAAATAAGTTTATTCCATAGCACAGTAAAAAGGGCCACTGGAATTATAATGGCATTAGTTATACTCTTATTATCGTTCCCTATAATGTTAATTATATCGATTCTGATAAAATTAGATTCTCCGGGTCCAGTTTTTTATCTTCAAGATAGAGTAGGACTTAACGGAAAAGTATTTAGATTGATAAAATTTCGTTCAATGATAAAAGACGCAGAGAAATATACAGGACCAATATTTGCTCAAAAAAAAGATCCCAGAATAACAAGAATTGGTAAAATCTTAAGAAGATTTAGGCTTGATGAACTTCCTCAGTTTATAAATATCCTTAAAGGGGATATGAACCTTGTTGGACCAAGACCCGAAAGACCAGAATTTGTAAAAAAGATGCGGGAAGTAATTCCATATTATGACTTAAGACACACTATAAGACCGGGTATTACAGGATGGGCTCAAGTAAAGTATAAATATGGAGATTCTATAGAGGATGGAAGAAAAAAATTAGAATATGATCTGTTTTATATAAAAAACAGATCTTTATTTTTAGATATTATCATAGTATTTATAACAATAAAAGTTATGTTAACAGGATGGGGAAGCAGATAATTACAAATCTATATACTTTCGGATAAATGGACCAAAAAAATTTGCAAAAAAAATTGGCATTTTCTTCCATAATTTAACAAACATCTTATATCTTTCTTTAACATCTATTATATTTTTATCTTCATCAGAGGGATAATATGAGTATTTATACCAATAAAGGGGGATTTCTTCTGTACCCCATTGTTTTTTGAATCTATAAGTACCTGATCCATAAGATGACCGTCCAAAACTAAAATAGCTAAACCCTTTTTTACAAGCATACTCTAACATCTTCCAATAAAGAAACATATTAGGACTAAATTTATTATATCTTTTTAAAGAAGAAGCCCAAGGATTTTCCAAAGTATCCTTTAAACCTAAGGTAAAAGCACACGAAATTGGTATTTTTTTATAATATGCAACAAAGATCCTTGAATATGTGGAAAAATATTTAAAAATCATATACATAAGTTTATATGAATGCACAGGAGAACCTAAATCCTTCATATTTGTAGAAAACACCTTATAAAAGTCTTTTAACAGTTCCATACCACCAATCTTAACATATATACCCTCTTTTAAAGGTCTTTTTATTTGACTTCTAAGCTTAGATTTAAATGATAACATAAGGCTTTCTGGAGAGGTGTTTATTAGACTTTTTACCATTCTAACTTTTCTTGTATATTTTGAAAAACAATTATCAGTGTCTAAAGGCAAGGGATATGCTTGTCTTATTTCTATACTTTTACTTTTAAATTTATAAGCAATTCTTATAGCTTTGTTCAATAAACAAGTTGTTACCTCTGGAGAGTCTGATAATATACCTGCATAATCAAAAAAAGGAATAGATACAAATTTTGAACCAATAATAGGGACCTTAATCAAAATAAGAGGCAATATTCCTACAACATTATCTTGATTAACAGCTACAAGAAATAAAGGTTTATGTCCATATACTGCTTTAATAATATAACTCCATTCAAACATATGAAATATAGAACCATCCTTCTTAGAAAGCACATATTTATTCCATATATCTTTAATATCTTTCTTTATTGTATGAATTTTCATAATAGCTTAGATATGATGAACAGGTTATAGATTCACATATACCTTTTAAAGAATCAAAAAAATTAGATAGCTTAATAAAGGTGTTTTTTAAGTTAAAATAATGTCTTATCCTATATTGAAACCGCATATCATCTGGTACTCTTTGATAAGGATCAATTTCCCAAGGATGTATATAGAACACATAAACACCATTTTTTTTCAAAATATACTTGACGCCAAGACAAAATAAAAACGAAGGTATTAATCTAAAATATGCTCCTCCTGCCCATGGTAAAACAAAATTTTTGATATAGAGATTACTAACAGGAATTTCATAAAAGCCATTGAATACCCTGTAGATATAATTTGTTTTTTTCTTTAAAATACTGGGCCTTCCATATCTATTATTTAAATGAAAAGAATTATAGCTGGAATCGTACATATATCCAGACTTATAAATAAGATGTAATGTCTTATTATTTATTGAAAAATTTGGTGCCCTATAACCTTTAACCTCGCTCCCAACAATATCTTCCAATATTTGTTTACTTTTTACAAATTCTTCATTAAGCCTTACATTATCAAGCCTTGTTAATTGGGTATGATAATATCCATGAGAAGCTATTTCATGTCCCATATATTTTATTTCTCTTATAAGACTTGGTTCTTTTTCTGCTATCCATGCCAACACAAAAAAAGTAGCATGGATACCCTTTTCATCAAAGAGATTCAAAAGCCTATATACGTTATCATGACATTTTAATTTTTCCTGATCCCAAATATTATATGGAAACCAAGGACGCAGATTTTCTACTTGGAACCATTCTTCAAGATCTACAGTAACTATTAATTCTGCCATAAATTCAAAATGGCAAAAGGTTTGTTATCTTTGCCATACCTTTAAATAAAACAAAAAAAGGCCGAATTAATCTATAAAATAATAACATAAAGATATTATTTGTGCCAAATCTTACCTTTAAATAAGCATTAGAAGGAAAAAGAGATGAAATAAATATAACCAAAATATCTCTTATCTTTCTCATTCCTGAAATGTATGTAATATTCTCTATTTTCAAATTACCATGAGCCTTTTTTACAAATAAACAAAATCTATTTTCCAACACATTTATTTCTTTTAATAAATCATCAGGTACATTTGCACCTAAAAGCTGTTTTGCCTCTTGCAAACCCAAAAATAACAATCTTTTTGATCTTTCATTTATTATATATTTATATATAAAATCCCACTGAATAGTCCATTTATCAATAATTTTTTTTATATCATATAACCATATAAGCCTATAATAGAAATGATGAGTTGCCATATGAATAAGAGAATGCAACAGAAGAATTTCAGGCGTAGGAATAAATATATTATCACTCAAATGAATGGCTTGAGAAAACAATCTTTCGTCCTCACCTATACCTATATACAGCCTTTCAAGATGGGTAAACAGATCTATATTAATATTATTAGAAGTGTATGTTCTTCCACTCCCCAATCTCCTATCCCAAACATTATATTCTATATTTATTATCTTATAGCCGTTTTCTTTAAAAAAAATATTTACTTTTGTAAAATCCTTTTCTTTTACCATAATATCTATATCAGACATTGGTCTCAGATAAGGTTCGCTATAAATAGTCATTATCAATGCTGAACCTTTTAACAACAATATTGGGATATTCTGTTTTTTTAGATGAGAAGATATTTTTGTAATCTCTTCTAAAAAGAGACTATTTTTAATTTTAGTCCAAATATATAATGATTTTAATCCCTTTAAAAACTTTCTATGCAAATCAACTTGTTTTAATTTGGTATATAGCAGTGGCCCAATACCTTCTCTATTACATAAATCCAACATCTCTATCCAATCCCAATCAGACATAGGACAAATCTTACCCGTTAGACACAAACTAATCCATTTTCTCTTTTTTTGAAATTCCTTATCTATCATGATTTTTATATAGAGTATCCAAGATATGTCTAATGATAGATATATCCTGAAGTATATCATACCCTGTAATAATATGATAACCAGGAAAACAGCACAGTTTTTCTATAAATGCCAGTTGATTAAGTAAAATTTTTTTATCTAACGCCCATAATATATGCTTATATAAATCATACCTTAATACAGAAGCAGAAACAGCTTGAAATTTAGTCTTTTTATTTATACCACATAAAACTAAAATACTCGCTAAATCTCCTTTATCAAATTTGCAAGGCTCAATTGGATCTAAGTATAAAGAATATAAAGATCTTTTTGATTGTATCCCAAAAAATAAGGGCAAAACTTCCACCATATTAACATTATCTTTCATTAATATAATATCGTCCCCTATTATTTTTAATCCCATTTTTATAAATGTCTTAGCAAGGGTGGTTTTACCACTACTGCTTGGTCCTAAAAAAACAAAAGCCTTTCCTCTATATAATACTCCTGTCCCATGGAAAGGCCATATACCCTTTTTTACAAGTATAGAATTAAAAACAGAGGCTATTTCTGTAATAGAATTTTTTGGTATAAAATTAACTTCCTGAAATATGCCATTCTGACAATCTATTTCAAATGGAGACAGAATTTTTTTTAGGTTTAAT
>CAZMNC010000151.1:0-4099 GCA_964567535.1 uncultured Desulfobacterales bacterium
ACTTTCTGGGACAGCATATTTTGCAAAATTTAAAGAGATATTTAAAAAGTATATTAAAATTTTTATTTAGGCATAATAAACTAATAATATTATTTATATGTGGTGGATTTTTGTTATGTTCTGGGCTTGTCTTTTTCCTTGGCAAGGCATCTTTGCTTCCCCCTATAGATGAAGGTGCAATACTTATAGAGTATGTTATGCCTCCAGGAACATCTATTAAAGAAAGTAATAAAATAGGAAATATCTTGGAAAGAATAGCTCTTCTTAATCCTGATGTGTCTTGTGTTTATAGAAGAACAGGGTCTCCAGAAGTAGGTTATCAAGTGGAAGGAGTAAATAGGGGTGAGTTATTAATAAAATTAAAGCCAAAAGATAAAAGATCTTATAATATACTACAAATAATGGATTTTTTTAAAAAGATGTATTCAAAAATACAAGGATGTGTTTTCTTATACCATCAGCCTACACAAGAGAGGATTGATGAAGCCTTTTCAGGACTTCCTTCTTTATTTGGTGTAACTATATATGGTAATGATACAAAAAAATTGTGTGCAATTGCTAAAAAAGTAGAGGATATACTAAATGCAGATCCTGCGATATTTAATGTTATAAATAATACGAAAATAAAAGCCCCAGAAGTATATATTCGTTTGAAATATCCTAAATTGGGTTTATATGGGCTTAAACCAGATGACATATTTGATTTTATAAAGGCCATGAATAAAGGAATTAATGCAGGAATTATTTTTAAGCAACAACAAGAAATCCCCATTATTATTAGAGTGAATCCCATTAAGTTTAATTCATTACACTATATTATACCCACACCTAGTGGCCTTATTCCTATAAAAAAGGTAGCATATATTAAAACTTGTTATTCACCATCTTTTATTACAAAAATAAATGGACAGCGTGAAGTAACTCTTATTGCTGATGTGGAAGGAAACATCCTTAGTATTGCAAGGAGGCTAAAAAAAGAATTTAGTAATATGCACATTCCAGAAGGTTATAGTATAGAGATAAGTGGACAATATCATATTTTAATAAAAACAGCATTAGAAATGTTTATCAGTCTTGTTTTTGCTATTTTACTTATTTATCTGATAATGTTAATGCAGTTTAATTCATGGATTCAGCCTATTATTATCCTTGTTACAATACCTATAGCAATCATAGGCTCTATTATTGCACTTTTTATTACTAAACAAGGATTAAATATATCTGTTGGTATGGGAGTGATAACACTTGCAGGGATAGCTGTAAATAATGCGATCGTTTTGATTGATTATTCAAATAGAGAACAAAAATTTGGTAAATCTGTAGAAGATGCTCTTATTTCGGCTGCTTTGATTAGACTAAGACCTATTTTATTAACTTCTCTCACAACAATGTCAGCACTTTTTCCAACGGCCATTGGTACAACAGTTGGTTCGCAAATATTTAAACCATTTGCTATAACAGTAATTGGTGGACTGATAACCTCAACATTTGCAACACTTATTTTCATCCCTATGTTATGTAAATTATGTTCTAAGTATATAATCCCAAATAGTAATTAGTTTAGGCCTAATCTGTGAAGCATAGGACAAAAATCAGCAATAGCAAATCTCTCAATAGCATCCTGAATATCTTTTCTTTCTTTTACAATAAGTAGTTTTTCTGAGATTCCTTTATTAGATACAGTAATTACTACTGCATGGTGAAATGCCCCATAACGAGACTTTTTAAGTTTTGCTCCACCACCGCCGGATACAAGATATATTATCTCATTTTGTTCAAAATGCTCATATCCATGATAATCTCCAGCTATAACATATGTAGGATGGAGTTGTTTTAATAATTTTATTAGTTGATTCTCTTTTTCAAATTGTCTTGCTTTGATTTCCTTTGAAATAGGAGGTGGTATGTGCATAAAAACAAAAATATATTTATATTTTTTAGATGGATTTTGACTTATAAGCTTTTTTATAAATTTCAAAGATGATTCTATAGAATATGGTTTTGGAAGTATTCTTAAAAACACAAAAAGACAACCTTGATATGGAAATGAAAAAATGGTTGGTCCATAAATTTTTTCAAATTCAGATATAGGGAATCTTATAGTGTCAACATCATGATTACCTACTACCAAAAACATGGGAAATGGAAAGTTGATTTCTGTAGCATATTCTGCCCTAAACCATGTGTGATAATATTTTGTTCCTTTTCTTACAAAATCTCCAAGATCTACAGCAAAGGAAAGATTCTCTCCTCTCAATTTTTCTGCTATTTCCTCAAATGTTCCTCTTCCTTTGGTATCCCCAATAATTACAAATGAAAATTTATTTTTTGATTTTTCATTAGATAGTCTATCTCTTATCCACCTAAAGTTTCCAAGCTTATCTTTCAAACATATTGCACTTTCAGACAAATATGTGTATTGAGCATACAAAGTAAATACACTTATACCAGTAAAAATAAAACTAAATAGTAATATTAGTAATCTTTTGTAATTCCAATAGGCTTTTTTTTCATATAAATCTTTACTTCAAAAAATTGGGTATGTTTTCTTTATTTATGAGGTCTTCATAAGTTTCTCGTTCACGGATGACAAAAAATCTTTTTTCTTTTACTAATATTTCACAAGGCCTGGGTCTTGAATTATAATTTGATGCCATACTAAAACCATATGCACCAGCACTCATTATAGAAACAAGCTCTCCAGAGCTAAGTAAAGGAATTTGCCTGTTTTTGGCAAAAAAATCTCCTGATTCACATATTGGACCCACGATGTCAGCTTCTACTTTTTCTTCTGTATTTTTCTTTTTAATAGGCCATATTTCATGGTATGAACCATAAAGACTGGGTCTCATTAGGTCATTCATTGCTGCATCTACTATGAAAAATGTTTTTCCATATTGTATTTTCTTATAAAGAACTTTTGTAACCAATACACCTGCATTTCCTACAATGACCCTTCCTGGTTCAAGAATAAGAGTTATATTTTTATGCTTAATTCTATCTTTTATTGCATTAGCATATTCAGAAGGATGAGGAGGAGATTCGTTATTATATCTTATACCAAGCCCTCCTCCTATATCAAGATATTTTATATAAATGCCTGCATCTTTCAATTTATCTAATAATAAAACCAGCCTGTTTATAGATTCTTTAAATGGTTCTATATCTAAAAGCTGGGAGCCTATGTGACAAGAAACACCTATTATTTCTATATTTTTTAAATTGGAAGCAAATAAATATTCATCTATTGCCTCATTTATATCAATTCCAAATTTATTTTCCTTCATACCAGTAGATATATAGGGATGCGTCTTTGGGTCTACATCCGGATTTACCCTTATAGATATCCTAACTTTTCTATTTATTTTTTCCGCTACACTATTAAGTTCTATTAGTTCTTGATGAGATTCCACATTAAACATAAGTATATCTGATTTAATAGCATATTCCATTTCAGCTTTTGTTTTGCCAACTCCTGAATATACTATCTTCTTTGGATCAATTTTTGCTTTCAATGACCTGTATAGTTCACCTCCAGAAACTATATCTGCTCCTCCTCCAAGAAGTCCAAACAATCTAAGTATTGCTATATTAGAATTAGATTTTACTGAAAAGCAAGTGATATGTTTTATGTCTTCAAATGCAGAATCAAATGTCCGAAAGTGCCTTGTAAGAGTTGCATATGAATAAATATATAACGGTGTTCCTACTTTTTCAGCTATTTCCAATATAGGGATATTTTCACAGTATAGTTCTCCACCCTTATAATTAAAATGATGCACTGCTATTGCTCCTTTATTTCGATTTTTACAGTATTTGATGGAGGACCAATGGAGATCCCAGGTCCAAGGAGTCTAACTCTTATAAAATAGATACCTTTTTTGTGTATCCATCCAATTTCACAAAAAAATTCTCTATCTTTTACCACATTTCCTTCTACATCTTTAAATTCATTCCAATATATAGGACACGTCTCACAAGGTGGATTTTTAAAACCATACATAGTGTAATATATTCTACATCCCCTGATATCTGATAACCTATATCCTCTTTTTCCTTCTTTACCCATAACTTTTCCTTTAAGGATTACAAAACCTTC
>CAZMNC010000152.1:0-8519 GCA_964567535.1 uncultured Desulfobacterales bacterium
CATGCAGCAGATATAGCTAAAGGAAATAAAAATGCTATTGAAATAGATAGAATGATGTCTATTGCAAGAAAAAATTTGGATTGGAATATGCAAATAAAGCTTGCTATTGATCCTGAAAAGGCAAAGCAATATAGAGATAAATATCCTCCTTCAGAAGAAGATGTTTGTACTATGTGTGGAAAATATTGTGCTATTAAACAGGTGAGAGAATTTTTTAAAAAAGAGGAATAAGGATGGTAAAAAAACTAATGTATATGTTTCTTATAGTATTTTCTATATCTTCAATATCTTATTCACAGGACTATATTTTAAAGCTTACAAGTCCTGCTTTTAAATATGGAGGGAAAATACCTAAAAAATATACATGTGATGGTGAAGATATTTCTCCGCCTTTAAAATGGTCAAATGTACCAAAAGATACAGAGAGTTTTGTTTTAATATGTGATGATCCTGATGCTCCTATGGGTACATGGGTACATTGGGTTTATTATAATATACCAAAAAATATAAGAAGCTTACCAGAAAGTATTGTTCCTGTGGAAAATCCATATATTGGAGGAACCCAGGGAATTAATGATTTTAAACAAATAGGATATGGGGGACCATGTCCTCCCATGGGAACACATAGGTATTTTTTTAGGATTTATGCTTTAGATGATATGTTAGATTTACCTGCTGGTTTAACTAAGCAGCAAGTTCTTAAAAAAGTAGAAGATCATATATTAGCAAAAGGCATTCTTATGGGAATATATTCCCGTTAGTTTCAAAACAATATTTGTTAAATTGGTTTTCTATAGGGACAGGATAGTCTCCAGTAAAACAGGCAAGACATAATTCATTTTCATGTATATGAGCTGCTTTTACAAGATTTTCTATAGATAGATAACCTAAACTATCAAGTCCGAGAAATTCTTTTATTTCATCTATTGATTTGCTTGAAGCAATAAGTTCACCTTTGGTAGAAAAATCTATACCATATACACAAGGATAACGATGAGGTGGACAGCTTACCAGCATATGTATTTCTTTTGCTCCTATTTTCCTTAGTGTATTTACTCTTGTTCGGGCAGTAGTGCCCCTGATAATAGAATCCTCTATTATTATTACCCTCTTATCTTTAAGAAGATCCTTAACAGGATTAAGTTTTACCTTTACCCCAAAATCTCTCATACTTTGAGAAGGTTGAATAAATGTTCTTCCTACATAATGATTTCTTATCATTCCCATCTCAAAAGGTATTCCAGATGCTTGAGCATATCCTATTGCTGCATAATTTCCAGAATCAGGGAAAGGCATAACAAGGTCTGCTTTTATAGGAAATTCTTTTGCTAATAACATGCCTTGCCTTTTTCTAAACATATATACATTTTCACCAAAGACAAGACTGTCTGGTCTAGCAAAGTAAATAAGTTCAAATATACATTGACTTACTCTTGTTGATATTGCAGACATAATACTTCTTATACCATCTTCATTTATTATAAGGATTTCTCCTGGTTTTATATCTCTTATATATTCTGCTTCTACTAAATCAAATGCACAAGTTTCAGATGCAATAACATATGCTGAATTTATTTTTCCCAGACATAATGGCCTAAATCCGTGGGGGTCTCTGATAGCAATTAATGAGTTTTCTGTCATCATGACTAATGAATATGCCCCTTTTATTTTCCTCATAACATTTACTATTGCTTGTTCCAAACCCGATCTTAACTCTCTTGCTATAAGATGTAAGAATACTTCGCTGTCCATTGTTGTTTGGAATATTGAACCTCTTTTTTCTAGTTCTGAACGTATTTTTATGGCATTTACTAAATTTCCATTATGAGCTATTGCAAAGGATTTTCCTGAATAATGGATTGTAAATGGTTGAGCATTAGCAAGTAGAGAAGATCCTGTTGTGGAATATCTTACATGTCCTAATGCAATATGTCCTTTTAATTTAGCTAAGATATTCTCATTAAATACATCTGGCACAAGGCCCATAGCCTTATATTCTGAGATGTGTGTCCCGTCTGAGCTTACTATACCTGCACTTTCTTGCCCTCTATGTTGAAGGGCATATAATCCAAAATATGTTAATTTTGCTGCCTCAGGATGGTTATATACTGCAAATATCCCGCATTCTTCTTTTGGATAATTTGATTCCATATTCTTCTGCAATTTCTTTATGATATTCTTGAAGACTATTTACTTTTAATCCTTTTTCTTTCATTGCTCTTATGGCCTTTACTGTCGCCTTTGCACCAGCAAGTGTAGTGGTATAAGGGACATTAAACATTACAGCTGCTCTTCGTATTTTAAAGGCATCACTAATAGCCCTTTTATTACTTGTAGTATTTATAACCAAATCTATTTCTCCATTTTTTATTCTATCTAATATGTTTGGTCTATCTTCACCAATTTTTCCTATCCTTTGGTTAGGAATACCATGTTCTAACAAAAATGAAGAAGTACCTTCTGTTGCAAATATCTTAAAGCCCATATCATACAAGTCAAATGCTATTTCTAAACAAGCCATTTTATCTTCATCTTTTAGGCTCATAAACACTGTTCCCCTTAAAGGTAAATGTTGTCCTGCTGCCAGTTGAGCCTTTGCAAATGCAAGTCCAAATTCCCTATCAATACCCATAACTTCACCAGTAGATCTCATTTCTGGGCCTAATATAATATCTACTTCAGGGAATCTATTAAAAGGAAATACACTTTCTTTTACACATATATGAGATGGTACTATTTCGCGTGTAAAACCAAGAGATTTTAAACTCTTACCCATAATGACTTTTGTAGCAAGTTTTGCCAGTGGAATACCTATTGATTTACTTACAAATGGAATTGTTCTTGATGCCCTTGGATTTACTTCAAGCACATATATCGTATTATCCTTTACAGCAAACTGTATATTCATAAGTCCAACAACATTAAGTTCTTTTGCAATTGCTTTTGTTTGTGCTTTTATTTCCTCAATTACTTCTTTCTTTAGTGAGATGGGGGGAAGCACACATGCACTATCACCACTATGTATTCCAGCTTCTTCTATATGTTCCATTATACCACCAATTATAGTATTTGTGCCATCAGATATGGCATCTACATCTATCTCTGTAGCATCCTCCAAAAATTTATCTATTAACACAGGTTTTCCAGGAGATACTTCAACAGCACTCTTTATGTAATATTCTAAATCTGTTCTATCATATACTATCTCCATTGCTCGCCCGCCCAAGACAAAAGAAGGTCTTACTAAGACAGGATATCCTATTTTTTCCGCTACTTGAATTGCCTGTTTGCCATTTATAGCTATACCATTTTCTGGCTGAAGTAGTCCTAATTTTTTTAAAAGCTGTTGAAATCTTTCTCTATCTTCTGCTCTGTCAATACTGTTAGGACTTGTACCCAATATTTTTACTCCTGCTTCTTCCAATGATACCGCTATATTAAGAGGTGTTTGCCCGCCAAATTGGACGATAACTCCAATGGCTTTTTCTTGTTGTACAATATTTAGAACATCTTCTGTTGTAAGAGGTTCAAAATAGAGTTTATCAGAAGTATCATAGTCAGTGCTAACTGTTTCAGGGTTACTATTTACCATGATACTTTCTATTCCTAATTCTTTAAGGGCAAAAGATGCTTGAACACAACAATAATCAAATTCTATACCTTGACCTATCCTATTAGGACCTGCACCAAGTATTACTACTTTTCTTTTATCTGATCTCCTTATTTCATTCTCTATTTCATAGGTTGAATAATAATATGGTGTATAGGCCTTAAATTCAGCAGCACAGGTATCAACAAGTTTATAAACAGGTTTTATATTTTTAGATTCTCTTATTTTTCTTATTCGAGATTCTTTATATCCATATATGTCTGCTAAATATTTGTCAGAAAAACCATATGATTTTATTATTTGAAAAAATTCAGGATCCCATTTTTCTGGGATATTCTTAAGTTTGGCACGCTCTTTAAGTTGAAGTTCCATTTTATATATTTGATGTATATTACATAAGAACCAAGGGTCTATATGAGTTAATCTAGATATTTCTTCAACAGATAAGCCTTTATTAAAGGCTTCATATATATAAAAAAGTCTTTTAGAGTTTGGATTCATTAGCGCCTTTTTTATCTCATCTATATCTATATCTTGGATTGGTCCAAGTCCAAAACGACTTATTTCTAATGATCTTATGGCCTTTTGAAGGGCTTCTTTAAAAGTTCTACCAATAGCCATTGTTTCTCCCACAGATTTCATAGATGTATTTAATATATCTTGGGAGCCATGAAATTTTTCAAATGCCCACCTAGGTATTTTTACAACACAATAGTCTATTGTGGGTTCAAAAGATGCTTTTGTTTCTTTTGTAATATCATTAGCAAGTTCATCTAAGGAATATCCTATGGCTAACTTTGCAGCTATTTTTGCTATAGGAAACCCTGTTGCCTTGGATGCGAGTGCTGAGCTTCGGGATACTCGAGGATTCATTTCTATAACCATCATTTCTCCATTATCAGGATGGACCGCAAACTGTATATTAGATCCTCCAGTTTCTACACCTATTTCTCTTATAATGGCTATTGCAGCATCTCTCATCCTTTGATATTCTTTATCTGTAAGAGTTTGCGCGGGCGCTACTGTTATACTATCTCCTGTATGTATTCCCATAGGATCAAAATTTTCAATAGAGCATATTATAACCACGTTATCTTTATAATCCCGCATTACCTCAAGTTCGTATTCTTTCCATCCAATAAGAGATTCTTCTATAAGAATCTCTGAAATAAGACTTGCATCAAGGCCTGCTTTTGCAATTTCTTCAAGTTCTTCTTTATTATATGCTACTCCACTTCCTGTCCCCCCTAAGGTAAAACTTGGTCTTATTATAATTGGAAAGCCTATTTCTTCTGCTGCCTTTTTTGCTTCATCCATATTCCTGGCTATTCTGCTTTTAGGTATTCTTAACCCAATTTTTTCCATTGCTGTTCTAAATTCTTCTCTATCTTCTGCTTTATGTATAACAGGCACAGAAGCACCTATCATCTCTATGCCTAAGCTATCCAATATACCAGTTTCTGCAACTTTTACAGCTGTATTTAAACCTGTTTGTCCACCCAGAGTAGGAAGAATTGCGTCAGGCCTTTCTTTTTCTATCACCTTTATGGCGAATTCTGGTGTAATAGGTTCTAAATAAGTGCAATGAGCCATTTCAGGATCTGTCATAATAGTAGCTGGATTGCTGTTTATAAGAATTACTTTATATCCTTCTTCTTTAAGGGCTTTACACGCTTGAGTCCCTGAATAGTCAAATTCACATGCTTGTCCAATTATTATTGGGCCTGAACCTATTATTAATATCTTTTTTATGTCTGTTCTTTTTGGCATATTTTAACTTTTCATAAATTGAATAAAGATATCAAATAAATAATTTGCATCATGAGGACCAGGAGATGCCTCAGGATGATATTGAACAGAAAAGGCTTTTAGTTTTTTATGAATAATTCCCTCCAGTGTATTATCATTAAGGTTTATGTGGGTTATTTCTACATCAGTAGGTAATGTGTTTATATCTACACAAAATCCATGATTTTGAGAAGTAATCTCAACTTTTCCAGTAGATAGATTTTTTACAGGCTGATTGCCTCCCCGATGTCCAAATTTGAGTTTATATGTGTTTGCTCCAAGAGCAAGTGCAAGCAATTGATGACCTAAGCATATACCAAATATTGGTCTTTTCCCAAGCTGCGTTTTTATTGTCTCTATAGCATAATGAAGAGGAGCCGGATCTCCTGGTCCGTTACTCAAAAATAAACCATCTGGTTCTAATGTATCTATTGTATCAGAATTAGTACTAGCAGGCATTATTAGTATTTCACATCCTCTTTGTTCTAAGCATCTTAAGATATTGTACTTAATACCAAAGTCCATTGCTATGACTTTAAATTTATTATTATCCCACTCAAAATTTTCTAATGATTTGATTTGTATACGAGAGCCTTTTTTCCAAAACATAGGCATTATGCATGTAACCTCTTTTACTAAATCTATCCCTTTAATATCTGGTGAAGTTTGAGCTTTTTTAATAAGTGAATTTGGATTAAGATCATATGTAGATACAGCGCCTTTCATAGCCCCTTGAAGTCTTATATGTCTTGTAAGAGCTCTTGTATCAATCCCCTCTATGCCTGGAATGTTCCATTTCATCAAATAATCTGCCAAACTCATTTGTGATCTCCAGTTGCTTGGATATTCTTGATATTCTCTTACAATAAGTGCTCTCACTTGTACTTTTTCTGACTCTATATCTTCATAATTAGTGCCATAATTTCCAATTAATGGATATGTCATAGTAACCATTTGTCCACAATATGAGGGATCAGTAAGTATTTCCTGATACCCTGTCATACTAGTATTAAAAACTACTTCTCCTACTGTCTCACATGGACCTGTGAAAGAACGCCCCCAAAATATTGTTCCATCTTCTAATGCTAATAAAGCCTTCATTTTTACCCCGCTATTTTTTAAGCTAAACCTATAGAGTCGTCAAGTAAAAGATGCATGAAGCAATTCTTGCATATTTTTTTGCTTACTGATATCTTTATTTTTTATGAAAATAAAGTGGAGAGAATCAAGAAGGTTTTTATTCTTTATCATATCTTTTGTAATATCCATATGCACTTTTTTATTATATCGAAATGATCCAGCCTTGTTAAAAGGTATTGATTTAAAAATGAGAGATGTAAGATTTAGGCTCAGAAAGGGCATTATTCCTTATTCAAAAATAGTTATTGTTGCTATTGATCAAAAAAGTATAAATGAACTTGGTAGATGGCCATGGTCAAGAACAATTATGGCAAAACTTATAGAACAATTACATAATTATGGGGTAAAGCTTATTGCTTTGGATATAGTATTTTCTGAAAAATCAGATACTAATGCTGATAGAAGTCTTGCAAGAGCTATTAAAAAATCAGGGAATGTAATATTAGGATATTTTTTTAGATATAATAAAGAAAAAGAAAATATAGTATCAATACGTGAATTAAAGCGATATAAAATAGGACTAATAAGGCTTATTGGAAAGGATATAAAAAGTATACCAGTACCTTTTTTTCCATTTGTGGAACAAAATATTCCTGTAATATCTAAGCAAGCTAAAGGATTTGGTTTTTTTAATATATTTCCTGATAGAGATGGTATATGTAGGAATTATAATTTGATAGCAGTATATGATAATGATTTTTATCCCTCTTTAGCCCTTGCTGTTGCAAAAGAATATTTTATGCGGGAACCTATATTATCTATAGGACCTTATGGTGTGGATTCTATAAGTATTGGTAAGAGAAATATTGCGGTGGATGAAATGGGAAGGTGTGTTATAAATTATTATAGTGGATCTAAAAGCTTTAGAATTATACCTGCTGTTGATATTATAAAAGGTAGATTCCCAAAGAATAGCTTAAAAGATTGTATCGTATTTATTGGTGCAACGGAAATAGGAATATATGATCTTCGTGCAACACCTATAGATCCAGTTCTTCCAGGGGTTTTAATACATGCTACTGTTCTTTCAAATATTATCCAAAATAAATTTCTTATAAGAGATGAAAGGGTTATAGCGTTAGAAGTGATTTTTATTTGTTTATTGCCTTTGATTATGGCTTTTGCTTTATCTTTTGCTAAACATGCTATTTATTCTCTTATAATATTTATTGCTTTTATATTTGGATATAGTATGATAAACTTATCTCTTTTTTCTAATTATGGATTAAATTTAGGGATCATATATTCTATTATGTCTATATTTTTTACCTATATAGCATGTGAAGCTTATAGAAATTTTATAGAGGTAAAGAAAAGCAGATTTCTACAAAAGGCATTTTCAAGTTACATATCACCTGAACTAGTATCTCAGATTGTAAAAAATCCTGAAATGTTAAAACTTGGTGGTGAAAAAAGGGAAGTTACTGTGCTTTTTTCTGATATTAGAGGGTTTACTACCATATCAGAAAGATTTTCTCCAGAGACCATAGTTAATATATTGAATAAATATCTTGGACCAATGACAAAAATAGTTTTATCAAATAAGGGCACACTTGATAAATATATAGGTGATGCAATAATGGCAATATATAATGCCCCTTTAGATATTGAAGACCATGCTTTTTTGGCCTGTAAAACAGCTTTGGAAATGATAAATGAGTTAGATAATGTAAATAGGGAATTTAAAGAATTGGGATTTCCTCCAATAGATATAGGAATTGGCATCCATACCGGAGACGTAATTGTAGGGAACATGGGGACGGATATAAGATTTGATTATACTGCAATAGGAGATACAGTAAATCTTTCTTCAAGACTCGAGTCTTTAAACAAATTATATAAAACTCATATAATAGTTAGTGAATCTACAAAAATTAAAATTATAAATAATTCATTCAAATTTAGGCAGTTAGATATGATAAAGGTTAAAGGAAAAAATATTCCCATAGTTATATATGAGCTAAATCAAGATCTTAAGGAA
>CAZMNC010000153.1:0-14742 GCA_964567535.1 uncultured Desulfobacterales bacterium
ATTTAAGGATACCAATATGGAAAAACGGTAGAATTGAATACATCGTTCCTGAGATAAACACCGAACAAGTCGCTGAAGCTGACCGCTAAACGAGCGCAGCGAGTTTAGCGGTCAGCTTAGCTTAAACCTTATTATAAAGGGGTTTTATATATGCCAGTAAGATTAGAGATAAAATTAAAGAATCACCTGTTTGATGCTGAAGGGAACAGTATAAAAAGAAAAAGTATAGAATATTTTGGCTTTGACATAGATCAAATTCGCGTAATTCGGGTAATTACAATTGATAAAAAATTTAATCAAAGAGATTTAAAAAAGATAAAGGAGGAAATATTTACTAATCCAGTTACAGAAATTTCTTCTTACTCTCCTATAGCTGAAGATTTTGATTGGCTTATATGGGTTGGATATAAACCTGGGGTTAAAGATAGTGCTGGAAGTACGGCAATTGAAGCTATTGAAGATCTTCTCAAGATAAAATTCAATGAGGGGGAATCAGTATATACATCTAAAATATATGAAATTCAGGGCAAGCTTGATATATCTCAAATTGAAAGGATCGCTCGCGAATTGCTTGCAAATGAACTTATACATCAGTGGAAGGTATTTTCCAAGGATAAATGGGATCCAAATGAGGGTATTGGTATGATAATACCAAAGGTAATGATAAGACATAAACCTGAGGTAAAAAAGTTTTTGATTTCTACAGATGAGGATTTAAAAAGAATTTCTGATAAGAGGGGATTGGCTTTAAATGAAAATGATATTCCTATAATTAGGGAATATTTTAACAGAGAAGACGTACTTAAAGAGAGAAAAAAGGTTGGCCTCGATTTGCCAACTGATGTGGAGTTGGAATATATTTCACAAGCAAGAAGTGATCATTGTAATCACAATACATTTAAAGGACTTTTTAGATATATAGATATAGCTACAGGAGAGACCTTTATAGTAGATAATCTTTTTAAGACTTGTATTGAAAAACCAACATTATATATAAAAGAAAAAAAAGATTGGGTTTTGTCTGTTCTGTGGGATAATGCTGGAGTAGGAAGATTTAATGGGTCTTATTACTATACTATAAAAGCTGAAACTCATAACAGTCCTTCCACAATGGAAGCATATGGAGGAGCACTTACAGGTATTGTGGGTGTATATAGAGATCCCATGGGAACAGGAAAAGGCTCAAAGGTCATATGTGGTGGATATGCCTTTTGTGTAGGTCCCAGAGATTATAATGGTGTTCTTAAGCCCTATCTTCATCCTAAGAGACTTTTGGATGGGGTAGTGGAAGGAGTAAGAGATGGGGGAAATAAGAGCGGGGTTCCAACAATTTATGGACTTTTGCTATTTGATGAAAGTTTTATAGGGAAATGTCTGGTTTTTGTTGTAGCCGCGGGAATTATGCCAGCAGAAATAAAAGGGGAGCCTTCTTATACCAAAACCACACAAAAAGGCGATCTTATTGTGATGGCAGGAGGTAGAGTTGGCAAGGATGGTATTCATGGGGTTGCTGCTGCATCTGAGGAATATAGTGAACATACTCCTGCAACACATGTTCAGATAGGTGATCCATATACACAAAAGAAGCTTCATGATTTTCTTGTAGAAGCAAGAGATGAAGGGCTTATAAGCTTTATTACTGACTGTGGAGGAGGTGGTCTTTCTTCAGCTATTGGGGAATCTGCAAGATTTAGTAATGGATGTAGGGTTGATTTAGAAAAAGTTCCTCTTAAATATGAAGGTCTTGATCCTTGGGAAATATGGGTATCAGAGTCTCAGGAAAGAATGATAATTGCGGTGAAACCTGCCAACATTATTAGATTCATGGAACTTTCTAAAAAACATGGAGTAGAAAGTACAGTAATCGGGGAATATGATGACTCAGGTTATCTGAAACTTTTTTATAAAGGTAATCTATGTGCTTACATAAAAATGGATTTTCTTAAAAGTGAGTTTCCACAGTGGAAATTTGAAGCTGAGTGGATTCCTCCAAAGTTTAGGCTGTTTGAACCTGTGATAGATGAACCCAAACACTATGGAAAATTATTAAAAAATATGTTGTCTAGGCCTAATATATGTGAAAGAAACTGGATAATAAGGCAATATGATCATGAAGTACAGGGGGGTAGTGTTATAAAGCCATTGGTTGGTAAAAATAGGGATGTTCCATCTGATGCTGCTGTAATAAGGCCGATTTTAGAAAGTAAAAGAGGATTTGCAATAACTCAGTCATTAAATCCATTTTATTCGTTAATAGATACTTATCATATGGTGACAATTACTGTTGATGAGGCAGTAAGAAAGATAATATCTGTTGGAGGAGATCCAGAACATATAGGAGGAATAGATAATTTTTGTTGGCCTAATATTCAATACAATTCCAACAAAAATCCTGATGGTAAATATAAAGCTGCTCAGCTTGTAAGAGCTTGTTTGGCATTAAAGGATATATGTTTAGGATATAACATACCACTACTTTCAGGCAAGGATAGTATGTATGTAGATGGTAACTTAGAAGGCCCTTTTGGAGAAAAGAGAAAAGTATCTGGTCTTCCTACAATGATGTTTACTGCATGCAGTGTAATAGAAAACATAGATAAATGCATAACAATGGATGCAAAAAGGCCAGGAGATTTAGTTTATGTTTTGGGAAAAACAAAAGATGAACTTGGGGGCAGTGAATATTATCAGCTGATGGGTTATATTGGAAGAAATGTACCGAAGGTGGAGATAGAAGAATTTTGGAAGAATTATGTTTTACTTAGTAAAGCTATATATAAAGGGATTATTTCGTCATGTCATGCTGTTGGAAGAGGAGGGCTGGGAGTTCATTTTGCTTTAGTTGCTATGGCTGGGGAGTTAGGTATGGAGATTCACTTGGATCGGGTTATTAGATATGGAGATCTTTTACCAAGCAAGATTCTCTACTCTGAATCAGCAGGTAGATTAATCTTAACAGTACCACCTGATAAAAAAAGAGAAATTGAGACCATTTTTTGCAATAAAGATATTGCTTTTGTAGGCAAGATAACTGATAATAACAAATTTAGAATTATAGAAAAAGGTCAATGCCTTATAGATGAAGATATAATAGAATTAAAAAAGTGCTGGAAGGCTCCTTTTAAAGATTTTGTGTAGACTTAATTGGATATAACATATTTAAAGATGACAGAGACTTTACATAAATATAGCCCCTTTGATGAGGGTGTTATACCAATTCATTCTATAGATATTCCTATTTTTAATCCTGATAAGCCATATGAGCTAAAAATACTAAATTTTTCTGTTCATTCTCAATCAGGAGATATATTAAACATATTAGTGCCTGCAAAGCAAATAGCTATTATTCAATCTATATCTATAGACAACAAAATTTCTGATATACGTTTTTATTCTGATACTTCTCTTTTTATTGGTGAAGGAGTTATTCAGTCAGTATCCAGAATAAAAAGTGGCTCTGAAAAAGGGAATTATCTTATAGAGCTTAAAGTCAGGTGATTAAATAATTATTTTTACATCTACTATCCATATTCCTTCTTGATTTAATATAATAGGATTAAGATCTATATCTTTTATAAATGGAAATTTTTGGCATAGAGTTGAAATTGCAAGCATTATATTTAGCAATTGCTCTATATAACTCTCATCTATTATTGTTGATATTTTTGTTTTTTTAAAAAAATACAAAGCTTGTTCTTTATTAAAAGGGATTATTATAGAATTTATATCTTTATAGATTTCTACATCTGCTCCTCCTTTACCAGCCATGAATATATGCCCAAAATCTGCTTTCCATTTTACACCCATAAAGATCTCTATTCCCTCTGAAACCATCTCTTGCATAACAAAAGTTCTTAAATATTCTTTATCTATATTATCTGTTATGTTTTTATAAGCACTTATTAAGTCTTTATCATTTGTTATTCCTAGTTTTATAAGTCCCTTTTTTTTCTTATGAAGAATTCCTTGTACTTCAGCCTTTATACATATAGGTGTTTTCATTTGTTTTAATATTTTTAGAGAATCATCAATTGTTTGTGCTACAAATGTCTTGGGTATAGGCAGACCCAAAATTTCTAAAATATCAAAGGCATCAGAAAACAAATAATCAGCACCTTGTTTTCTGTTTTTATCCAAGATTTTTTGTATTTTATTTTCATCAATTGACATAAATTCAGGATCTTTTTGAGACAAATTTTTAATTATTTTGTGTTCCATACACAAGTTTAATGCTTTAAAAGCGCGTTCTGGATGAACAAATACAGCGATAGGCATATCTTTTACAAGATTTTCTGCTATATCTTTCTTATATTCCCCTATTATCCAAGAAATAATAGGTTTATTTAGATTTTGACAGTCTTTTATGCTTTTTACAACAGAAGAAATGGTTTTTAGTGTAGGAAGCCCATTTATACATAATATTATATCTACTTCTTTATCTTTTACCATGGATACCAATGCTTCAGTATATACATGTTTATAGCCATACCGGAAGCTTGCAGACATTATATCCAAAGGATTAGATGGATTATAATATGAAGGAAATATCTTACTTATTTTATGTAATGTAGTTTTAGATAATTTTGCCAATTCAAAACCATTACTTTCTAATGAGTCTAATGATATAATTCCTGCTCCTCCTGATGGTGTTATTATTCCTACTTTTCTATTCTCAGGTATATAAAGAAGTTTAGATAATAAATAAATAGTATCTTCTAACTCTTGAGTAGATTCCACAATTAACAATCCTATAGATAAAAAAAATGCTTTATATATAGAATAATCGCCTGCTATAGATCCTGAATGGGACATAAGAGCCTTTTTTGCTTTTTCTGTCTTGCCAGATTTAAAAATTATTATTGGTTTCTGGTGCCCTTTTTCTTTTATAACACGGGAAAAAACTTTTGTATTTTTAAGCTCCTCAATATGCACTGCAATTATCTTGGTTTCAGGATCATCTATAAGTTCCGAAATTATTTCGTCAAAATCTATATCACATCCATTCCCTATATCTATTGCTTTTCCTATATATAGATTAGAAAAACCTTGAACAAAAAGACCAGATTGCCCTATAAATGCTACAGGAGATATATGAGAAGAAGATATTTTTACAAAAGATGTAGTAAATGGAGCATAATAGTTTACCACGCCCATAGAATTCGGCCCGAGCACACGAATATTGATAGTATCACATATTTCTTTTACTACTCTTTGAAGCTCTTTACCTCTTTTATCTGCTTCTGCAAAGCCATCACTTATTATAATAGCTGTTTTAATGCCTTTTTGTGCAGATTGAGTCAGAGTTTGTGGTACGAGTTCCCTATTAACCATAATAACAGCAAGTTCAGGTGCTTCAGGGATTTCATCAATCTTTTTATAGCATTTATATCCAAGGATATTTTCTGCCAATGGATTCACAGGAAATATCTTTCCCTTATAGCCAAATTCTATAAGTATTTGCAAAGGATTTAGTGCCCCTGCCCCGGTTTTTCTGGACACACCTATAAGAGCAACAGAATTTGGAGAACATAAATGTTTTAATAACGACACAATGCTATTCCTCTGGCTCAAGTTTTATAATCTTTGAGACTTTTTTTTCAAGTTTTTCCACTTCATTTACTATTATATCCACATATTTTTTATTAGGATCATCCTTTGCAATTTTATTACTAAGCCTTTTAGCAAATCCGCCTATAACTGTTAAAGAATTTCTTAATTCATGAGCAATTCTATTGGCCATTCTTCCCATAGCCGCATGTCTTTCTATTTCTAATAATCTTTTATGAGTTTTTTCTAATTGAGCTGTTCGTTCTTTTACCTTTTTTTCAAGTTCTTTATGGGCATTAAATATTTCATCATATAATTGAGCTATTTTTATAGCTACACCAATTTCATTAGCAACTACATAAATAGCATCACTATATCTAAAATGAAAATAGTTCTTTTGCCGAGATGCAGTAATTAATACACCTATAACATTATCTTCCACCATTATAGGGGTTAAAGCAAAGGATTTCATATCATTTGGGATTAATAGATTTGAATAATTTTTCTTTAACACCTCTTGTTTAATATCGTTTACAATTACAATCTTTTTTGTTGCAATACACCTTTTTGTATATGGGTCTAAAATTAAACTTCCTGTGATATGTTTAGCAAAATTAGCTTCTAATCCTACACAACTTTCCACTTTTATATCACTATTTATTTTTAAGAGCAGAATAGCACATACGTCAAATTTGTATTCCTTAGTAAGGAGTTTTATAACTTCATCTAATACCTTCTCAAGGTGCAAATACGAGGATACTAAACGGCTTATTTCAAATAGAATTCTTAATTTTTGCCTGCTTTCTTTATACCTTTTTTCTAATTCTTTTAGTTGAAATAAAATATCTTGCAAGACCATGATAATATTATTAATCTTGGTAAGGTTTTAAAGTCAATAAAAAATAAAAGGGGGGAGCTTCTTGCTCCCCCCTTTTTTATATCTTTTAATAAAAATTTAATAAAAATATGAAGGCGGCAACCGGATTCGAACCGGTGAATAGCGGTTTTGCAGACCGCTGCCTTAGCCACTTGGCTATGCCGCCCTTTAAAAAGCGGGAAACGGGACTTGAACCCGCGACCACCACGTTGGCAACGTGGCGCTCTACCACCTGAGCTATTCCCGCACTAAGTTACTTTATATTCTACAACCAATTTGCCATTTGTCAAATAAATTTTGACACTGGATAATGATAGAGTTATAGATAACATATTATTAATATTGATGGAGTATTTTGTTGATGCAAAAAAAAGAATTTTCAGCAATAAATTATGATAAATGTAATCCAAGAATGTGCAATCCAGAAGATGGAAAATGTTTTTCCGCTCTTGCTTGTTCATATAAAGTAATGAAACAAATAGATGGAGCATTTGAACCCCCTATAGTTTTTCACGAACTTTGTATGGGGTGTTGGGATTGTGTAGAAGCTTGTCCTTTAGATGCAGTATATATAAAGAGGATTTCATGAATTAGAGGATATGATAAGAATAAAGGGTCTTATAAAAAAATATGGTGAAAAATATGCATTAAAAGGTATAGACTTAGAAGTTCATGAAGGAGAGTTGTTCGCGTATCTTGGTCCAAATGGGGCAGGCAAAACCACCACTATTAGAATATTAACTGGCCTCACAAAACTTACTGCTGGTTCTGCATGGTTGAATGGATATCATATTGAAAAACAGAGTATAGCTGCTAAAAGACAATGTGGCCTTGTTCCTCAAGCTATTAATTTAGACAATGAGCTTACTGTATTTGAAAATCTGTATCTTCATTGCATATTATTTTGTATCCCAATAGCAAAAAGAAAACAAAGAATATACGAACTTTTAGAATATATTGGAATGAAAGATATGGTTAATTTAGCTGTAGCAAAGCTTTCAGGGGGATTAAAAAGAAGACTAACAATAGCAAGAGCATTATTACATTCTCCTAAAATATTATTTTTGGATGAACCAACTGTAGGGTTAGATGCAAATATAAGACGTAAGATTTGGGCATTAATAAAAAAGATTCAGACAGAGGGAACTACCATATTTCTTACTACACATTATATAGAAGAGGCCGAATTTCTTGCAGAAAGAGTAGCTTTTATAGATAATGGTAAAATAATAGCATTAGATAATCCAAAAACACTTATGTCTCATCTTGGCACATGGGCTGTTGATAAGATCAGAAATGATATTATAGAAACCAAATATTTTAAAACTAAAGAGGAAGCTAAAGTATACGTTACCATGCAAGACGAAGGCTTTTCTCTCAGAAGAGTAAATTTAGAAGATGTCTTTATAAAACTTACAGGTAAGAGAGTAAAATAAAAATTTTTAATCAAAATAATATTGTAAACAAAAGTATAGTTTATTATTTTAATTACTGCTAAAATCCGAATAAAATAAAAAGGAGGGAAAAATTGGGAAAGGGAGATAAAAAGACAAAAAGAGGCAAGATATGGAGGGGTAGTTATGGGAAATATCGGTCTAAAAAGAAAGAAAAGAAATAAAAAAGGAGTATAGTATATGGGGGCTGAAAAACTAAACTTTGAATTGGGACCTATAAGGCCCACTAATGAAGCAAGAAGCCTTTTGCTTAGATTTACACGAAATTGTCCGTGGAACCAGTGTCTTTTTTGTCCGGCATATAAGAAAAGGAGATTTTCTCTTAGAACCTTAGATGAGATAAAACGAGATATAAAAATAGCAAGAGATATAGCTGATGACATAAAAGAATTATCTTGGAGACTTGGTTATAAAGGAGAGATAACAGATGAAGTTATTACTTATATACTTTCCAGACCTTACTATAGTGAAAGCTATAGAAGTGTAGCTATATGGTTATATTATGGTACAGGTGCATGTTTTTTACAGGATGCTGATAATCTTATAATGAAAACAGATGATATTGTGGAAGCATTAAATTTTTTAAAGGAAAAATTCCCTGAAATAACAAGGATTACCACATATTCACGTTCAAGAACTGTTATAAGAAAATCTGTAGAATCTCTACGCAGAATAAGAGAGGCTGGCTTAGATAGGGTTCATATTGGCTTAGAAAGTGGATATGATCCTGTTCTTAAATTTATGAGAAAGGGAGTAACAGCGGCTCAGCATATTGAAGCGGGTAAGAAATTGTTAGAGGCTGGAATGGAGCTTTCTGAATATGTAATGCCAGGACTTGGAGGCCAAAAGTGGTGGAAAGAACATGCCATTGAAACAGCAAGAGTTTTGAATCAAATAAATCCTCATTTTATAAGATTAAGGAGTTTAAGAATTCCTAAAAGGGTTCCTTTATATCAGAAACTTTTAGATGGTTCGTTTGTGATGCAGACAGATGATATGGTTGTAAAAGAGATAAAGCTTTTTATTGAACATTTGGATGGGATTTCTAGTACTATAACAAGTGATCATATAATGAATCTATTAGAAGAAATTACAGGCAAGCTTCCAGAAGATAAAGAAAAAATGCTTAAAGTTATTGAAAAATATCAAAACCTTGATGCATGTGATAAGCTTATATATAGAGTTGGAAGGAGAGGTGGTACTTACAGATCTACAGATGAATTAAAATCAGATCCTATAACATATGCAAAAATAAGAGCTTTTGTTAAAGAATTAAAAGAAAAAGAGGGGCTTGAGGCTGTAGAAAGGGTTATTAAGGAGCTTGTAGATCAATATGTCTAAGTTTTATCCTATATTTCTAAATTTAGAAAAAAAAGATATTCTTATTGTTGGTGCAGGAAATGTTGCTGAACGAAAAGCTAAGTTTTTACTGGAATTTGGAGCTAATATATCTATTATTGGCAAACATATTTCTGCAGGTCTTAAAAAACTTTTAAAAGAGAAAAGGGTAAAGTTTTTAGGGGAAAATTTTTTGCCAGAATATCTTAAAAATCAGCTTATGGTGATTGTTGCTACAGATAATATGAGATTTAATCAAAAAATAGCATCTTTGGTGAAAAAGAAAGGCATATTGGTTAATGTAGTGGATCAACCTTTGGAATGCGATTTCATTATGCCTTCTATTGTTAAAAGAGGAGATCTTTTAATAGCCATATCTACTTCTGGTAAAAGCCCAATACTTTCTAAGCTTATAAGAAAAGAGTTGGAGAAAAAATATGGATATGAATATAAAATCTTTTTAGATATTCTTAGTGCTATAAGAAAAGCAATAATAAAGTTTGACTGTGATAATGATATAAAAGAAAAAATTTTGACAAATTTAATTTATTCAGATCTTCTGGATAAGATTAAGCAGAAAGATTTAAAAGGTATTTTAAACACTGTAAACCTTGTCTTATCTTTTTTGAAATATGGATAATATCAATGCAGGCTTTATTTTTTAAGCTTACAGTATTTATTTATATAATGGCATCTGCGGGCTTTATAGTTTATACTATAAAACAAGATAAACATCTATTTAATATAGCTTTAGGTTTCCTTGTACTTGCTTTTTTATTTCATTCCATATTTATAGCCTATGGGTGTTATTTATTAGGAACAGTACCTGTATTAGATTTTAGGTCTTCTGTTTCTTTTTTTTCATGGAGTATAGTGTTGGTTTATTTAATATTTTTTATAAAATTTAGACTAATGATATTAGGTGCATTTGTTAGTCCTTTTTGTACATTTCTTATGCTGATCTCATCTCTATTTCCTATGACAAAAGGGCCTGTAAAACCAATCTTTAAAACCATATGGTTAGCCTTGCATGTGGGAACAATATTTATTGGAAATGCTTTATTTGCTATAGCATTTCTTGCATCTATTATGTATCTTTTGCAGGAACATTGCATAAAAAGTAAAAAGTTTAGCTTTTTTTATAAAAGGCTTCCTTCTTTGGTTACTCTTGATAATATTAATCATTATTCTCTTATTTATGGATTTCCTTTTCTTACATTAGGGATAATTACAGGTGCTATGTATGCCCAAATTGCCTTTGGTAAGTATTGGCAATGGGATCCTAAGGAGGTATGGTCTCTTGTTACATGGATTTTTTATGCAATTCTTATTCATGAAAGACTTGCTGTCGGATGGAAAGGAAGAAGAGCTGCGATAATGGCAATAGTATGTTTTGTAATACTTGGGCTTAGTTTCATTGGAACAAGTCTGTGGATAGGGGGCTATCACAACTTGAATACCCTGGGGGTTATAGGATCATAAGGTATGAAGATTTTAAATATAGGCATGAATCATAAAACAGCTCCTATTGAGTTAAGAGAAAAACTGGCTTATACACCAGATACTAATAAAAATATTCTGGATTTTTTAATAAATTTTAG
The DNA here is from genome assembly GCA_964567535.1 of uncultured Desulfobacterales bacterium. Lineage (GTDB taxonomy): Bacteria > Desulfobacterota > DSM-4660 > Desulfatiglandales > JALVZP01 > CAZMNC01. The sequence continues at coordinate 10,818 of CAZMNC010000153.1, forward strand.
CTTCATAAAAGAAGCACTTTATATTTCAACATGCAATCGAGTAGAAACCATAGTTGTTACAGACTTAGAAGATAAAGCAAGAAAGGTTGTAATTTCTTATATGTGCGATATAGTCAATCTTTCGCAAGATAAGATATTGAATTTTATCTATATATTTAAAGATATGGATGCAGTAAGACATATATTTAAAGTGGCATGTAGTCTTGATTCCATGGTAGTTGGAGAACCTCAAATACTGGGACAAGTTAAAGAAGCATATGCTGAAGCGGTAAAACATAATAGTACTGGTGTTATTATTAATAGCCTTATGCATAGGGCTTTTCATGTGGCAAAAAAGGTCAGAACAGAGACAGGTATATGTGAATCTGCAGTTTCTGTTAGTTATGCAGCTGTTGAGCTGGCTGAGAAAATATTTGATACTTTATTTCATAAAAAAGTTCTACTTATAGGTGCTGGTGAAATGGCAGAATTGACTGTCAAAAATCTTATCAATAAAGGTGTAGAAGAGGTTGTAGTGGCTAATCGCACATTTGAACGGGCTGTAGAATTAGCTTCAAAATTTAATTTCAAGCCTGTTTCTTTCAAGGAAATAGGCAATTATTTAATAGAAGTAGATATTGTGATCGCCTCTACAGCTTCTCCAGACTATATAATAACTAAGAAGCAGATAAAAAGAATTATAAAAAAAAGGAGAAATAGGCCGCTTTTTATTATAGATATTGCTGTGCCAAGAGATGTAGACCCAGAGATTAATAAACTTAATAATATATATCTTTACGATATTGATGATCTTAAAAATGTGGTCCAATTAAATATGGAGCAAAGGCATCATGAGGCTGTAAAGGCGGAGAGGATAATAGAAGAAGAAGTTATAAAATTTGAGCGATGGATTAAAACCCTTGCTATTGTTCCTACTATTATATCTTTAAAAAATAAAGCAGAATTAATATTACAAAAGGAGCTAAAAAGAAGTGAAAGTAAACTTAAAAATTTAACTCCCGAACAAATGGAAGCTGTGCAACTTTTATGCAAGTCTATAATAGATAAATTAATAAATGATCCTATCTTATTTTTAAAAACTAAAGTAGGCCGTTCTACGCTAAATACATATCTTGATTTTACCAAGAGACTCTTTAATTTAGATCAAGAAATAGGAGAAATATATGAAACAAAAAATTCCAGACGTAAACTCCATAATTAAAGATATACTTTCTTGTTTAAAAAAAGATGATATAGGTATGATAGCTTCCCATATAGGTATTGTTAGAGGTTATTCCTTGGATGCAAAGAAAGTAAAAGGATTGGATATAAAGTTTAATAAAAGTAAAGTAGATGAGATTGTACAAAAAGTAGAGTCCAAAAAGGGAATTGTGAAAGTTAAAGTTAAACTCAATGAAGGACAATTAGATATAGGAGATTGGATAATGATTGTTATAATAGCTGGAGAAACAAGAGATGTTGTATTTCCTGCTCTTGTAGATACAGTTAATCTTATAAAAGAGAAGGCGTCTGTAAAAAAGGAGCTTTTATAAATGTCTATGGTAAATATATCTGAAAAACCTATAGTAAAGAGATATGCGCAAGCGAAGGGAAAGATATTTCTAAAAAAAGATACTATCAATAGAATAAAAAATGGGCAAATCAAAAAAGGAGATCCATTAATAGTTGCTGAAATTTCAGGTATTAATGCGGTTAAGTTAACCCACTTTTTGATACCTTATTGTCATCAAATTCCACTGGATCATGTAAAAATAGATTTTTTTGTTGAAGATGATGGTATAGAAGCTATATGTATGGTAAAGGCTGAAGCTAAAACAGGCGTTGAAATGGAAGCCATTGTAGGAGTGACAATGTCGCTTAATACTATATGGGATATGGTAAAGTATTTAGAAAAAGATCAGAATGGTCAATATCCTTTTACTAAGATAACAAATATCCATGTAACAAAGAAATATAAAGAGGAAATATAGTGAAGTACTTATATTTATTGACATTACTCTTAATTTTAACACCATCTTTGTATGCAAAAGAAAAGGGAAATATAGCTTATGTCTCTGATTCCTTTAAAATAACTTTTAGGACAGGTCCTGGTGTAGATTATAAGATAATAGGATTTCTATATTCTGGAGATGTAGTAGAAGTGCTTTCATCAGAAGGCCAATGGACCAAAGTTAAACCAATGAGTTCTAAATATAATAATTCTACAGGTTGGGTATTAAATAGATTTCTTATGAAAAGAAAACCTTTTAAAGCTTTATTAGATAAGGCAAATAAAGAGAATTTTAAACTTAAAGAGACCATATCTAAACTTCAATCGCAATTAGAAGAAAAAATATCTCAAGAAAAAATTCTTGAGAAACAATTAAATGATATTGTACATCAATATAAAGAACTAAAAAATAAATATGAAGAATTAAAAAAAGGTTCATCTAATTACCTAAAACTGAGGTCTGAATATAAAAAGGCTGAAATACATACAAAAAATATAGAATATGAAATAGCTAAATTAAAGAAAGAAAATGATTATTTAAAGAAATCACAAGCGCATAGATGGTTTTTGATGGGAGCATTTGTGCTTTTTTCGGGGATTATATTGGGTTTAATATTGGGCAGAAAGCAAAGAAAGAAAAAATCTCTTTATTACTAAAATTATTTAAATATATTTCTCTTGACAATTTTCCTTATCCATTGCAAATTATATTAATGTGTTAAGGGCCCATAGCTCAATTGGTAGAGCCACCGGCTCATAACCGGTAGGTCCCTGGTTCGATTCCAGGTGGGCCCACTTTTTATTTTTTATGATTCTAAAGGATGTTATTGAGTTGATAGAAGAAATAGCCCCACATGAACTTGCAGAGCCCTGGGATAATTCAGGGTTGCAAGTGGGGAATTTAAAGCAGGAAATAAAAACCATTTTTATATCCTTAGATCCTACAATTGATTCTTTAAAACAAGCAATCAATCACAAAGCAGAGCTTTTGCTTACACATCATCCTTTAATTTTTAAACCCATATTAAATTTGCAACCAGATACATATCCTGGAAATGCAATAAAAATGGCATTGGAACATAATATCAGTATTGTTTGTGTTCATACTAATTTGGATTCTGCAATAGGAGGAATAAATGACTTGTTAGCTGAATCTCTCAACTTGACAAATATAGATATTTTAAAAGAGACTCCAAAAGTAAAAGGGGCTGGTATTGGCAGAATAGGAGATATGAATGTTAATATTGATTTAGACACTTTATTGGAGATGATAGAAAAAATTTTTAAGGTGGATAAACTGAGGTTAGTTTGTCCACATAGTCATAGAACAATAAAAAGAATCGCTGTTGTGGGAGGCTCAGGAGGGAGTTTTGTTAAAAGTGCGTTTGAAAAAGGAGCCGATGTTCTTATTACAGGTGATATAGGTTATCACGATGCTTTGAATGCATTAAGCTATGGTATTATACTAATAGATGTAGGACATTTTGCAACAGAATCTGTAGCATATAAAAAATTTGGAAGTAATTTTGCATTTTTGCTTAAAACAAAGGGCTTTGATGTAAATGTGATAATGAGTGATGGATCAGATCCATTTTATATAAAAGATTTGAGGTAAATTAGATATGCATAAAAAAATTAAGCTTCTTATAGAATTACAAGATTGTGATTTAAAAATAACAGAGATTAAAGAAAGAAAAAACAAACTTCCTGCTAAGATAAGTGCTATTTCTAAGAAAATGGAGCAAGTAAAAAAAGAACTTGAGGATGAGACTAATAATTTAGATGCCTTAAGAAAGGAAAGAAGACAGGTGGAGATGAATATAGAGGATATGGAAACTAAAATTAACAAAAGTATTGCAAATGTTTTCATAATATCACTGTATATTATTGTATTGTATATTTATATAATTGTGCTAATAATTCACTATGCTTAGG
>CAZMNC010000154.1:0-4926 GCA_964567535.1 uncultured Desulfobacterales bacterium
TTGTGAAAATTTCATAATAATGACTTTACAATTTTAAGTATATCTTTTTCTATTTTATCTATGTTTTTTGTAGCATCTATTATGATTATCCTATCTTTATTCTTCATTGCTAATGAGAGATATCCACTTCTTACTTTTTCATGAAAATCTAATTTTTCTTGTTCAAATCTTATTTGATCCTTTTTTATTTTTCTATTAAAAGCTCTTTTTATGGCTGTATCTGTAGGGCAATCCAATAGAAACGTAAGGTCAGGTTTTATTTGATCGCATATTTTTTTATTTAATGATTCTATAAAAGATAGTTCCATCCCTCTCCCATAACCTTGATATGCTAAGGTAGCATCATAAAATCTATCACTTATAACCCATAAGCCCTTTTTTAAAGAAGGAATTATTATCTCTTCTAAATGTTGAGCCCTATCAGCCAAGTATAGAAAAAGCTCTGTTAGCAAAGACATATCTTTGTTTTTGGGATCTAATAGAATTTTTCTAATTTTTAAACCTAATTGTGTACCGCCAGGTTCTAAAGTGAATAAAATAGGAATTCCCATTCTTTTTAAATGCATGGCAAGCCTTTTTGCTTGAGTAGTTTTACCGCAACCATCTATTCCTTCAAATGTTATAAATTTACCTTTCTTCAATTTATTAAACCTCTGTGATAATCCTTTTTTTGTTTTTAAAATTTTTTTATACTATCTATTTGTATAGTATAAGATACATGAAAATGTTTTTAAAAGAAAAAATTAAAAGACTAATTTCATGTTTAAGTAAATTGAATTCATTAGCTATAGCTTTCTCGGGTGGTGTAGATAGCAGTCTTTTACTTTTGTTTGCGAAAGATGCCATAAAAGGACCTGTTATAGCAGTAACTTCTATTTCATTTGTTCATAAAAAAAGAGATATAAATGATGCAAAAACTCTTGCTAAAAATATAGGTGTAAAACATGTATTAATAGATACCAAAGAACTTAGCATGCCAAAATTTATCATGAATACGAAAGAAAGATGTTATTTGTGTAAAAAAAATTTATTTAAAAAGATTCGTTTAGTATCGAAAAAATTTAACATTTCAAATATAGCTCATGGTGCTAATATAGATGATATAAGGGATTATAGGCCGGGACAGAAAGCTGCAAAGGAAGATCATATAATATCACCTTTTATAGAAGCAGGTTTTACTAAACAAGATATTCGTAATATAGCAAGAGAAAAGGGACTTTATGTATGGAATAAACCCTCTTCTCCTTGCCTTGCAACGAGAATTCCTTATGGAGATATTATAAATAGAAAAAAATTAAATATGGTAGAGCAGGCAGAAAATTTTCTTTGGAATATAGGCTGTAAAGAGGTTAGAGTTAGATATTTCAAAGATACTGCAAAGATAGAGGTGCCAGTATATCAAATTAAAGATATAATAAATGCAAGAGAGAAGATACTGAGAAAGTTTAAAGATATAGGGTTTAAGTATGTGACATTAGATATAGAAGGGCTTATATCAGGCAAAATGAACAGAACAATCAATAAAGGAGATTATAATGAATAAGTTTAAGCTGGAATTGAGAGATGTATATAAGGGATATACTTTTGACTTAGATAAGTATATTTCTCCAAAAGAAACCGTAAATAAATTTAAGTCCCGAATAATGGAAACCGGTTTAGATATACTAAAAGAAACTATTAGGATAGATAATGGAAGACTTGGAATACCTGTGTACTTCAGTATATGTGGGAATCATGCAAAAGAGATAATTGGGGTCAGGAAACAAATGGGAAAAGGTGGAACTCAGGAGCAAGCAGAAGCAAGTGCTATTATGGAACTTGCAGAAAGGTTTAGTCTTTTTAGTTTTTTAGAAAAGGATTTTATGAAAAAAACTTATAGTGAAGTTAAACAAAATGCTATTCCTTTTGAATACATTGTTCGCTCTGTAAATGATGAACATGATGCTTATAAGCTTTATGATATATTTGTAAATATCCCTTTTAGGTGGTGTTGGTCATATAATCTTTCTAAAAGGGAATCATTTCTTATACCTATCGACTGGTTTTTTATGATAAATCAATACAATGGTTCATCATCTGGTAATTGTAATGAAGAGGCTATATTGCAAGGAATATGTGAAGTAGTAGAAAGACATGTTTCTGCTATTATTACTCAACAAAGAATATCGCCACCTCTATTAGATATTTCTAATATAAAAGATCCATTAGCAAAGGAGCTTTTAAAAAAATATGAAGATGCTGGTATAGTTTTATATATTAATGATTTTTCTCTTGATATGGGTATGCCAACCATTAGTATTGTAGCTTACGACCCTTCTACCTATCCTCACAGTAGTGAAATAGTATGGACTGCTGGCACAACAACAAAGCCTGAAAAATCTCTTATAAGAGCTTTGACAGAAGTAGCTCAACTGGCTGGTGATTTTAATAGTAATAATAAATATATTCCAAGTGGACTTCCAAAACCAAAGGATTTAAAGGAGATTGAATATATAATAAATTCTCCTTATAAGATTCCTATACATGAACTTCCAGATATTTCAGATGTTAATATAAAAATCGAGGTAGAAAATTCTGTGGATGTGCTTTTAAAAAAAGATATGGAAGTTTTTGTTGTAGATATTACTCACCCTTTATTAGGGATACCATCCTTTTATACAATTATACCTGGTGCTTTTTTTAGAGAAAGGGCAAAGGCAGCAAGTGTGGGTATGTTTATCGCAAGATTGGTTGTAGAGAAAGAAGATCCTTTTTGGTCCTTGAATGTTTTGAATAATATGGAGAAAATATTATCTAACAAATACTATATCAAATTTTTTAAAGGTATGGTTTATATGTATCTTAATAATTTAGAAGACGCTATTAAGCAGTTCAAGCTTTCTTTACAATTAGATCCAGATGCTCAGGATATTCCTACTATATATTCATATATGGCATATTGTTTAAAAGAGATGGGTAAATACAGTCATTCCATACAAATCCTTGAGAAAGCCAAGGAATATGATGACAAACGTACAGACATATTTAACTTAATGGGATTTTGTTATTTTAAACTAAACGACTATAAGAAAGCAATTGAATGTTTTCAAGAGGTTCTTAAAATAGATCCTGGTTCAGCTATAGATTATGCCAACATAGCAGTAAATTATGAAAAGATGGGCAATTATGATGAAGCAATAAAATATTATAAAATTGCTCTTGAATTGGATTCTAATATTACCTTTGCGCGAGAGAATTTAAATCGTTTGCTTTAGCTGAGTATAGCTTGTTTATACAATAAATTTTCTCTTGACATGTAACTACAATATAGCTATGATGTGACTGCTTTTTAAAGGAATATTTATATATTCTAATGTTCTTATAACCAAAACAAAAGTTGATTTAAAAGGGGAAAAAGATGAGATACGCAGAGACAGGTTATAATTTAGAGATTGATTTATCAACAGGAAATATTGAAAAAGCAGAAACTGACCCAAGATTGACGGAAATATATCTTGGGGGACTTGGAACTAATGCCAAAATACTTTGGGATAGAGTTCCTGCTGACATAGATCCCTTTTCTCCTGATAATATTATTATATTTAGTGCTGGTTTGTTGGATGGCACTCTGGCTGTGGGTGCCAATCGTACAATTATTACAAGTTATTCCCCTCAAACTCGGTTTATGGGATTTTCTATGATGGGTGGATTTTGGGGGCCAGAGTTGAAATATGCAGGTTATGATAAAGTGATTGTTACTGGGAAGTCTTCTGATCTTGTTTATATATGGATAGATAACGATAAAGTTGAAATACGTGATGCCAGACATTTGAGAGGAAAGGGTGCCTTAGAGACTACTATGCTTATACGTGAAGAATTGAATGAGCCAAGAGCTCAGGTGGTGGCTATAGGTTTGGCTGGTGAGAATAGGGTGTATTTTGCTTCTATTGAGCATGCGCGAAATAGTGCTAGTCGTTTAGGGCTTGGAGCTGTTATGGGCTCAAAGAATTTAAAGGCAATTGCTGTGCGTGGCACAAAAGATATCAGCCATGCTAAGCCTGAAGAATTATGGGAGCTTATTCAAGAAGTTTGGAAATATATTGAATGGCGTAAGCAGAATCCTATAAAAGGTGTTCCTCCTATTTTGGCGTATATAGGATCTCCTCAAGAGATGCAGATATATGATGAAAGATGGCATACAACAGGTTTTGCATGGGGCCACGCAAGAATGAGGAGAAAGGATTTTTGGAATGAAAGGATAGAGAAGGAATGGGCTGAGACCCAGAGAAATGCGATCGAGCGTCTTATTAGTTGTTATAATTGTCCTATGAGGTGTGGTGCTATTATAAGGCATCCAGGCCTCAAGACTCATAGATATATGATGAAATGTTATTCAAAGCTTACTTATGTAATGGCCTCTATGACAGATAGTCTGGCTTTTGGTTTTAAAATAGCAGGTCTTGCTCAAGAATATGGATTAGATGGATTTACAACTCCTCAGGTTATGGCTTTTGCAGTGGAGCTTTATGAAAATGGTATCTTGACAGATGAAGATATGCCTGGTTTTCCAGAGAAGAATGAAGATAGATTTTTCTATTTATTAGATAAGATTGTCAAAAGAGAAGGGATAGGTGATATTTTAGCTGATGGAGTATATTGGGCAGCCCGAAAAATAGGAAAAGGTGCTGAGAAATTTGATCATAATACTACTAAAAAGCATGAGCAGATGACAATAAAGCTGGGAGTGTTGAATCCTATATACTTTCTTATGTATGCAACAGGAGAGAAAGGCAATATAACTCAAATAGAAGGTCAGGTTCCTCAGGCACCCCTTCCTGAAGATTATAAAGAGGAGTTTATAAAAGATTGGCCACAACTTCCTTCAGGAAAAGAAGATAAATTTAAGCAGTTTATTTTAGATTGGGGTAGAGGAGATAATAAATTTCC
>CAZMNC010000155.1:0-3661 GCA_964567535.1 uncultured Desulfobacterales bacterium
TTACTTTAAGACCAATGCCAAATTTTATTCCAGGGTTTCAGCTAAGCTATTTTGGGGTATATGGAAAAGGTAATAAAAAGATAGTGAATGGTGACTATCCTGACTTTAAAGTGAATCTTTTTATGCTAAGCTATGAGATACCAAGTATTATATTTACAGCTCAATATTTTAATACAAAAGGGAATGCAAAAGGAACTTGGGTTGATACCAAAGGACATACCCTCAGAACTGCAGGTTATTCATTTTTCGTGGATTACAGGATTCCTATAATATTTTTTTTCAAAAAAAGGTTTCATATTTTTTATAGATATGATCACTTTAATCAAGATAAAAGTGGCTATATTGCTGATAATGGCACATTTTATAATATGTATATATTAGGAATAACATATAATATATGTACTGGAAATAAGTTAATATTCGATTTTGAATACACAAAGTACGGACATAATGCGGGCATCAAAGGAAATCTTCCCAAGATCGGAAATAATTTAGATGATAACTATAAAATACAGGCTGTCTTACAATTAAAATTTTAGATTTTTTAGTTTATTTTAGTTGTAATACAATTTATTTTTATGTTTTGTGTTGCTTCTATAGTATAAGTACTGTAATTTATTGCATATTTTTTACTTAGATTCAGTTTTTTTCAATAAAGAAGCTATTTTGAGGCGTAATCCATTTAATCTTATAAATCCTGTAGCGTCCTTATGGTCATATACTGTATCTCTTTCAAAAGTAGCAAATTCTGGAGAATATAAAGAATTATTTGATTTTCTGCCCACAACTATACAGTTTCCCTTGTATAGTTTTAATCTTACTGTTCCATTTACTACTTTTTGAGTTTCATCAATAAGTGCTTGAATTGCCTGCCTTTCTGGCGAAAACCAATAACCATAATATGCTAATTCTGAATACTTAGGTACAAGACTATCCTTAAGATGCATAACTTCTCTGTCTAATGTTATAGATTCTATTGCCAAGTGTGCTATTCTCAGTATTGTTCCCCCTGGGGTTTCATATACCCCTCTTGATTTCATGCCCACATATCTATTTTCTACAATATCTACTCTTCCTATGCCATTTTTTCCACCTATATCATTTAAATATGAAAGAAGCTCAGCGGGGCTCATTTTTTTACTATTTACAGATATAGGATTACCATTTTCAAAACCAATTTCTATATATATAGGTTTATCTGGTGCATTTTCAGGAGAGGTTGTCATAATAAACATATCTTCTGGTGGTTCTTGCCATGTGTCTTCAAGTATTCCACCCTCATAGCTTATATGTAAGAGATTGGCATCACTGGAATAAGGTTTTTCTTTTGTTACAGGCACAGGTATTCCATGTAGTTTCGCATATTCTATTAAATCTGTTCTTCCCTTAAAATTCCATTCTCTCCATGGAGCTATTACTTTAAGCTTTGGGTCCAATGCCATGTATGTAAGCTCAAACCTCACTTGATCATTGCCTTTTCCTGTAGCACCATGGGCTACTGCATCAGCGCCTGTTTTCCAGGCTGCCTCCACCTGTTTTTTTGCTATTAATGGCCTTGCTAAGGATGTGCCAAGCAGGTAGAAAGATTCATATATGGCATTTGCCCTTAGAGCAGGGAATACATAGTCTCTTACAAACTCTTCTTTAAGGTCTTCCACTATTACTTCATCTGCACCTGTTGCCTTTGCCTTTTTTTCTACATCCTTAAGCTCTTCTCCCTGGCCCACATCACTTGTATATGCTACAACAGGACATTGGTATTTTTCCTTTAGCCATTTCAGGATTACAGATGTGTCTAAACCACCTGAATATGCAAGAACAATCTTATTTGTTTTCATATGCCTTTTCTCTCCATATTATATAGTTAGTTTAACAGTCATACTTTTCCATATAATATTTGAATGATTTATTTTTTCGTTTTGCGGTTTCAATAGAAAAATCTTTTAATATTTCTGACATAAAATCTATCCTCGAGCTGAACCTTCTTGGAATCAAGGAATTAAATTTTTCTTTGGTAACACTATCTGTAATGTCAAGGTCATTGATTTTGAATCTCTTATATACATCGCTACTTAATCCGGCAAGATACCAACTTTCAATTTCCTTTATTACGATAATTATTCTTTCTACATCAATGACTTTTAATTTCTCTTGAATCTCTTTTTTCCTTGCTGTTATACAAGGAGAGTTGTTAATGTCTGTTACATAGATATACTCTGCGTTCATCGCTTTAATACTTTTAATAAAATTAATAATTTTTTCTTTTCTCATGCTTGCATATTTTATAATTTTTATAAAATTATATTTTTTTTGAAGCCCGAATTTCAATAAATTTTGGAAAAATCTTTCGTCATCATCTCTTCCACCCATATAAAGAATCTTTTATAAGAAGAATTCACAATTACATCTCAAGTAGATTTTGGACATAAAGTTCTTCTATTCCAATATCATTCTTTAAAAAGGTTTTAATTTCTTCTTTATCTACTGGTCTGGAGATTTTAGAGAAACCCATCTTATCTCTATAAACAAGTAGTATATTCTCTAAGTCTGCATATTTTACAATTTCAGGATTATGGGTTGTAACAATGAGCTGTTTTTGTTGTGCAGCATCTTTCATCATCTCTACCACTTTGGAAATAAGATAAGGATGAATATTTCGTTCTGGCTCTTCAATAATGACTAAATTCTTTTTCTCAAAATACAGCACAACAATTAAACCTGTTATATTTATTGTCCCGTCAGATATTAAAGATGCTGGTAAATACTGATTCTCAAAATATGTTTCTTGCAATTTAAATAGCAAAGACTTATCTGCAAATTTTTCTACATCTAAATTTTTTATAAAAGGTAAAAGATTTTTTATTAAATTAAAGAGTTTTCTCTTTTTTTCTTTATCTCCTATGATATTTTTAAGGATAATAGATAAATTATTACCATTCTCTTCTAATTCTGCTTTTCCTGTGATTGGAGTGGCTTTTTTAGATAATTTGGGATCAAAGTCATATATAGAAATATCACTAAATATTTTCTCTAAAGGGGGCAAAAAATATGGGGTTTCCAAAATAAGCTCATGATTTTGTAATTTGTGTTCCCTTAAAAATGGCGGGATAATATCTTCCTTTTTAAGAGATACTTTATCTGGAATATCTAAATCAATTTTCACTTTTCCATTATTCCTGTAAATAACAATTGTTCCCTTTCCTAAGATTTCTTTTTTCTTTTGATTTTTAGTTAATCTAAAAAATTCAGATTGTTGCACTAATCTGTCTTTTACAATCTTGAATCCAGCACCTCTTTTATTAAACTTTAATGCAAATTCATATATTATTTCATATGTTTTTATAAGTATGAATCCTTCTTTGCTTTGCTTGCCAAGCCACATAAATTCTTCGTTAGAAACTATCTTAAGGGATAAATTTTTAGATGTTCCAATATTTATATTTCTAAGGTATTCAACACCTCCTTGCATGGAGATCGCATTTTCTAATCCAGAGTTTACTATATCTCTTAAGAATTCAAAAACATGAACAAAGTTAGATTTTCCTGAAGCATTAGCACCAATCAATACATTGAGGTTGCCAAGCTCTATTTCTAAATTTTCAAAACTTTTAAAATTTATAATTTTTATCTTTTTTATACCCATAATTTTTTCATTTAAAAT
>CAZMNC010000156.1:0-9028 GCA_964567535.1 uncultured Desulfobacterales bacterium
TGTGGAGTGTGAAAGCTTTGAATCTATACATAATCATAATGCATATGCATATATAGAAAAAGACTTTCGTCTAAAAAATATATAGCAAAAGGAGTTGATAATGAAAGAGCTTAAACATATGTATAGAAAGATGATAGAGGATCATTTTCCTGATGAAATAAAAATAAGTTTTGGTGGGCAACAGCTTATTTATAAAAAAAGAACGTGGAGAATAATAGACCCTGAAACCGGTCATCTTGTAGAAAGAGGCCTCAGGTATGGAGAAAATCCTGATCAAGAGGCAGCGCTTTATGAGTTAACAGATGGAAACCTTGTTCTTGGAAATGTTGAGTTTATAAAAGCGGATATGGGACTTGTTTCTTCTATCTCTGAAATAGATATGATTCAAGCAGGTAAACATCCTGGTAAGATAAATCTTACTGATATAGATAGTGCCCTTAATATAATAAGGTATCTTCAGGATAAACCTGTAGTAGTTATTATTAAGCATAATAATCCATGTGGTGTAGCATATGGTGAAACTTTGAGAGATGCGTATTATAGAGCAAATATGGCGGACAGGGTGGCTGCATTTGGGGGTTGTGCTGTCTTTAATAAAGCAATGGATAAAGAAACAGCAGAGATGGTATCTAAAAACTACCTTGAAGTAGTAGTTGCCCCTGAGTTTGAGGAAGGCACAATAGATATATTATCAAAAAGAAAGGATCTTAGGATTGTAAGAATAAAGGCTATAGATAAGATTCAAGAATATGCCAATACAAGATTTATAGAGTTTAAAAGCCTGATAGATGGAGGAATTATTGTACAACAGTCATTTTTAAACAAGATAAGAAGAGCAGAAGATCTTCAATTAGCCAGTACAATATATAAAGGACATGAGTACATCATAACAAGAAAACCCACCAATCAAGAATATGAGGACATGATATTTGGCTGGGCTGTTGAGCAAGGTATAACATCTAATTCAGTGATATATGTAAAAAATGGGGTTACAGTAGGTATAGGAACAGGTGAGCAAGATCGAGTTGGTTGTGCTCAAATAGCTATATTTAAGGCATATACAAAGTATGCAGATTCGTTATGTTTTAGCAAATATGGTATATCATACAATGAATTAAGTCTCTTGGTTAAAAAAGGCAAAAAAGATAAAGACATTTTGGATGAGATAGATTTAGAAACTAAAAGGAATAAAGGGGGACTGGAAGGTGCGTGTATGATCTCTGATGGTTTTTTTCCATTTAGAGATTCTGTAGATGTAGCTGCTGAACATGGTATCCAAGCAATTGTTCAGCCAGGGGGTTCTGTAAGAGACTATGAAGTAATAGAAGCTTGTAATGAATACAATATTACAATGGTCTTTACAGGTCAAAGAGCTTTTAGACATTAATGAAACTCAAGGTAAATGAGATATTTTTCAGTATTCAAGGTGAGTCGAATTATAATGGTAGACCTTGCATTTTTGTAAGACTCACAGGTTGTAATCTTAGATGTTCTTATTGTGATACTCGTTATGCATATTATGATGGAAAAGGGATGGAGATAGAGGAGATTTTGGAAACTGTAGCTCGTTATGGGTGTAATATTGTAGAAGTTACAGGGGGTGAACCATTAATTCAAAAAAATACTCCAGTGCTTATTAAAAGTTTATTAGATTCAGGATTTGAGGTATTACTGGAAACAAATGGCACAATGGATATAAGTAATATAGATGAGAGATGTATAAAAATAATAGATATTAAATGTCCTTTTAGTGGTGAAGCTCAAAAGAATAATATGGAAAATCTTAAGATATTAGGAAAAAGAGATGAATTAAAATTTGTTATAGCTAATAAAGAAGATTTCTATTTTGCAAAAGAGGTTCTTAATAAATGGAACATAATTCCTTTTAGACCAAACCCTGTGCATTTTTCCCCTGTATTTGGAATATTGGAACCAAGACTTCTTGCAGAATGGATATTGCAGGATAAACTCGAAGTTAGGTTGAATCTCCAAATCCATAAAATAATATGGGGGGGTGATATAAGAGGTGTATGAAAAAGGGGCGGTAGTTTTGTTAAGTGGTGGAATTGATTCCAGCACCACTTTAGCCATTGCTAAAAGCGATGGATATGAGACCTATGCATTAAGCTTTAGGTATGGTCAAAGAAATAAATTTGAGTTAGATGCTGCAAGGAAGATTGCAAATGCATTTAATGTGAAAAGGCATATTGTGATTGACATTGATTTAAAGCTTATAGGTGGTTCTGCTTTAACAAGCAATATAGAAGTTCCTAAGGGAAGGTCCATAGAAGAAATAGGACATGGAGGCATTCCTGTAACTTACGTGCCTGCAAGAAATACTATTTTTTTATCATTTGCACTTGCTTGGGCAGAGGTATTAAAAGCTGAAAATATTTTTATAGGGGTCAATGCTGTGGATTATAGTGGATATCCTGATTGTAGAGAAGAATATATTAAGGCATTTGAGAAAATGGCAAATCTTGCCATAAAAGAGGCAGTATCTGGAAACATGAAAATAAAGATTAGAACACCTCTTATAAATATGAAAAAAGTGGATATAATAAGAAGAGGTCTTGAATTGGGAGTCGATTATAGTATTACTATTAGTTGTTATGATCCTCTTCCTAATGGAAGACCGTGTGGTCTGTGTGATAGTTGTGTATTAAGGAAAAAGGCCTTTGAAAAGATAGGTATGAGAGATCCTGCTTATTCAGAATGATTCTTTTTGTATATTTTTATAGTATAGTATATTCTGTAGAATGCTGTTAAATGAGTGAAAATAGCTAAAAACCAAAGTGCTAAATTAAACATATCAAATATTGAACCTAAGGCAAGCACTATTATCCTTTCAGGGCGTTCCATAAATCCCACATCACATTTTGGTATTATAAGTTCTGCCTTTGCCCTTATGTAACTTATTAAAAATGCCCCTGATATTATAAATAATACAAGTATAGAATAGGTTAGATTTTCTTTTCTTATAAAATATGCCAATACACCTCCAAATATTACAAAATCAGAGTATCTATCTACAACTGAATCTGTAAATGCGCCTATCTCGGTTGCCAGATTTCTAGCTCTTGCTACTGCACCATCTAATATATCAAAAAGTCCTGCAAACAGGATCACAAAACCTGCTATCTTCATATGTCCTTTAAAAAAGAGGAATGCCCCAATAAAATTGATACCAAGTCCTGTAAATGTTAATATATTTGGTATGATTCTGTTGTTTGGAAGCAAAGGTTCAAGTGAAGAAAATATAGATTCTATTTTATCTCCTACTATTTTTCTGAGCATATGAAACCTCGATTTTTGTCATAGTATGTGATAATTATTTATAAAAAGCAAGCTACTTGCTTACACTTAATTTATGGCAGCCCTTTATATTCATACCAGTAATAAACTAGAGATATTAGCTAAAGAACTTGCCATCCTTATAAGAGATAAGGATTCTAAACCTTTTGACCCAACGATTATTATGATCCAAAGTAAAGGAATGGAAAGATGGCTTTCTATGCAAATAGCTAAGTATAATGGAATATGTGCAAATGTGAGTTTCCCTTTTCCTAATGCACTTATATATAAGCTTTTTAAATTAGTTTTAGAGGACTTACCAGAAGATGCATTTTTGGATGTAGAAGTAATGAAATGGAAGCTCATGAAAATACTTCCTTTATGTATAAATCAAGAACAATTCTTTATTCTTAAGAATTATGCAAAGGGATTAAAAAAGGATCTACGTTTATTTCAATTGAGCTATCTTATAGCAGATACATTTGATCAATATATCATATTTAGACCTGAAATGATATTTAAATGGGAAAAAGGAGGTGAAAATCATTGGCAAGCAGAGCTTTTTAGAATATTAATAACAAATTCTAATGGATTACATAGAGCAAGGCTTGCAAACTTGTTTGTTAAAAGATTACCGGATAAGAAAAATATGCTTCCGGATACTATATACGTATTTGGGATATCTTCTATTCCTAAATTTCATATGAATATCCTTGTTGCTATATCTAAATATGTAGATGTACATCTTTTTCTTATGAATCCCTGTAAGGAGTATTGGGGAGATATTTTATCTGAAAAGGAGATAAGAAAAAAGGGGGGGCTTATAAAAGAAGAATTGTATATGGAGAAAGGAAATCCTCTGTTATCTTCCCTTGGAAGAATGGGTAGAGATTTTTTTGATATAATAAATGAATATCAATTTATAGAAGATTCAAAATTTGAAGAAATAAAAGAGAAGAGTCTTCTGTCTTGTATTCAATCAGATATCTTATATCTAAGGAATCCAGAGGAGATAGCAAAAAGAAAGATTGATGTGCGTGATTGTTCTGTTCAAGTGCATTCATGTCATAGTCCTATGCGAGAAGTAGAAGTCCTTTATGACAGTATATTAGATATGTTAGAGAATGATCCCCATTTAAAACCCAGGGATATTATTGTTATGACACCTGATATAAACAAATATGCCCCTTTTATACAAGCTGTATTTGGCCATCCAGATCCAGATATAAAAATACCATTTAGTATTGCGGATAGATCTCCAAGATGGGAAAGCAAAACAATTAATGCTTTTTTTAAGATACTAGATCTAAGAGAGAGCAGATTTGAAGCATCAAAAGTGTTGGACATCTTAGAATCGAACACTATATCAAATATGTTTGGTATATCTGTTAATGAGCTCAAAACTATCAGAAAATGGATAAAAGAGGCTGGGATAAGGTGGGGTATAGATAAAAACAATAGAGAGGAAATAAGCAATCTATCAATAGATATAGGAACATGGAAATATGGGATAAGAAGAATTGCCTTAGGTTATGCATTAGTTGATGAACAAACCGGTATTTTTAAAGATGTCTTTCCATACGATGGTATAGAAGGAGGTGAGGCGGAAATATTTGGCAGGTTTTCTGAATTTCTTGAAAGACTTTTTGCATATGTTAAGGGTTTTTCTTCAAAAAGAAGTATTAGTGAATGGAGAGAATTTATTTTTAATTTATTACAAGATCTATTTTTTATAGATGAAGAAAATCAAAAAGATGTTCAATTATTGAGAAATATAATTAATGAAATGGTAAAAATCAGTGAAGTTGCTGGATTTAATGAGAAATTAGATTTGGATGTTTTTGTTTGGAATATGCAAAAATTGATGGACAGGCGAGGCTATGGATCCAGATTTATCACTGGAGGCATAACATTTTGTGCTATGTTACCTATGAGGAGTATTCCCTTTAAGGTAATATGTCTCATTGGTATGAATTATGATTCTTTTCCAAGGCATCATAAGAAATGGGAATTTGATATTATACAAAAGCATCCACAAAAAGGGGATAGATCAAAGAGAGATGAGGATCGTTATATATTTTTGGAAGCAATACTTTCTGCAAGAGAAAAACTTTATATCAGCTATACAGGTCAGAGCATAAAAGATAATACTCCTATTCCTCCCTCAGTAGTAGTAAGCGAACTTTTAGATTATATTGAAGAGGGTTTTTTCACGGAATCAAGGTCTATAATAGAACATATTTTTTTTATCCATCCACTTCATCCTTTTAGTCCTATTTATTTTGATAAAGGGAGTAGCTTTTTCAGCTATTCAAAAAAGAACATGCTGGCTGCTCAGGCTATGCTTAATAAGCGGATTATTCCTGCTTCTGTTATATCAAAGGAAATTTCTTCTATAGATAAGAAGTGGAAAAATATTGACATATTAGATTTATGTAACTTTTTTTCTAATCCATGCAAATTTTTTTTAAAAAATAGACTTTTTATTAATTTAGATAAAGATGAAGATGTTATTAAGGATATAGAACCTTTAAGGCTTAAGGATCTGGAAAAATATCAATTTGAACAAGAGCTTTTGAATAATAAATTATCTGGTAATAGAAGAGAAAAATTTATGTTTTTTTTACAGGCAAAGGGATTGTTGCCTTTAGGGAATTTAGGAGAATATGAGTTTAAAAGGGCCGAGGCCAAAGCAAATAGATTTATTGCTGAACTTTCTAAGTACAAAGAAAAAGACGAAAAGGCATTAAATATTGAGTTACAAATAGATGATTTTCATATAACAGCTAATATTAAGAATTTATATTTGAACAGGATGTTATTTTTTAGATTTGCAAGGATCAGACCAATAGATCGTTTAAAAATGTGGCTACATTATCTTACAGCTCAAGTATCAGGAATACCTCTAAAAGAGGCGATGTTTATAGGACTGAATGATGATAATAAAAAGATTTCTATATTAAGGCTTCTGCCCTTGGAACAAGCTGAGGCAAAAAATATCCTTAAGCATCTTCTCTATATATATTGGGATGGTTTAAGTAGACCTATACATTTTTTCCCTGAATCTTCGTGGACATATTTTGAATCTATTTATATTAGAAAAGAAGATCCTGATAAGGCTTTTCAAAAAGCAAAGCATAAATGGGAAGGCAATGAATACAGCAGAGGAGAAAGCAAAGATGAATATTATGAATTCTGTTTTCGAGATGTTAGCCCTCTTGATAATGAATTTTTAGAGCTTTCTAAAGCTATATTTCTGCCTATTATTATCCATAGCAAAAAAGAGATATGAAAGAGCTTGATCCGTTATATATACCTCTTTATGGCACTCATATAATTGAAGCAAGTGCTGGTACGGGAAAAACATATGCTATATCAAATATATTTTTAAGATTTATCTTAGAAAGGCAGGTCTCTGTAGAGAATATATTAATAGTTTCTTTTACAGAATCAGCTACTAATGAATTAAAGTATAGAATAAGAAAAAGATTACAAGAGGCACTAAATGCGTTAACAGGAGGGACTCGTGATTCTTTTATTGAACGTCTTTTGAATAAAATAGAAAAAAAAGAAGCGGCTAAAAAGTTTTTAAAAGCTGCAATCAGAGAACTGGATAGTCTAACTTTATCTACAATTCACGGTTTTTGTAGAAGTATCATATTAGATAATGCTTTGGAAACAGGCATATTGTTAGATGCCGATCTTATTGTAGATCAAGAACCTATAAAAAGAGAAATTGTTTATGATTTCTGGAGAAGATATATATATCACCAATCTCCCCTGTTTTTAGATTATCTCATAAAAAATAGATTCGATCCTGATAATGTTTTTCAGTTAATAGATATATATCTGGCACGTCCATATATAAAAATGATTCCTGATCCAATCTTAGATGATCCCATTTATTATGAAGAAAAATATATAAACTTAATGAATAAACTCTTTAAATTGTGGACTATTTCCAAAGATGAAATAAAAGAACTATTTTATACTAACAAGGCATTAAATAAAAGAATATATAATAAAAGAAATATAGAAAAATGGTTTGAATATATGGATCAGTTTATAAATTTAAAAGGATATGAGTTTGCGAATGGAGAAATAATAAAACGATTCAGTAAAAAATATATAGCAAATTACTTAAAGCCTGGTTTTTCTTGCCCTGATCATATGTTTTTTGAGCTATTAAATGAACTTGTACATATCCATAATAGACTTGAGGCCATATACAAAAATAGGCTTATATTCTTAAAAAGAAAATTGATAAACCATGTGGTACATGAATTAAGGAAGAAAAAATTGTCTAAGAACATGCTTTCATTTGATGACCTTATAATGATAGTCTACAATAGATTACAACAACAAGAATTACTGTTGGAAACAGTAAGAAATAGATTTGTGGTGGGAATGATAGATGAGTTTCAGGATACAGATCCAATTCAATATCAGATATTTAAGACGATATTTGATAAAGATGATCATGCCTTATATCTAATAGGAGATCCAAAACAGTCTATTTATAGTTTTAGAGGTGCTGATATATTTACATATATAAAGGCTTCCAAAGAAATAAACTCTAAATTTACTCTTCGAGAAAATTGGAGATCATATTCTGGTCTTGTGGAAAGCATAAATAAGATTTTTTCAATTCAAAAAAGACCTTTTCTTTATAAAGAGATTTCCTTTTTTCCTTCAAAACCAGCTAAAGGATCTGATGTTAAGCCTTTACTTTTGAATAATAAACTTGAAGCTTGTCTTAAACTGTGGGTATTTGATGAAAAAGAATATAATAAGTCTACAGCAAAAGAAATTGTTGCTAAGGTTGTAGCAGAAGAGATTTCACGGCTTATACATCTTGGAAAAAAGAGTAAACTTTTAATAGGAAATAAATCAGTTACTGCTTCTGACATTGCTGTTCTTGTAAGGAGAAACTCGGAGGCAAATTTGATTCAGGAGGAACTTTCGAAGTTTCATATCCCAACTGTAGTATACAGTACAACCAATATTTTCAGCTCATGGGAATGTATAGAACTTATAAGAATACTTCTTGCAATATTTAATTATAATAATATCCCTTACATAAAAGCTGCTTTGGCAACAGATATTATGGGATTTAAATTGGACTATATAGAAGATATGAATGAAGGAGAATGGGAAAATTGGATTAGAAGATTTCATGATTATAATGAATTGTGGGATAAATATGGTTTTATGGCCATGTTTCGCGAATTCCTAAATAAGGAATCTGTGATTCCCAGACTTATGAGATTTATAAACGGTGAAAGAAGATGTACTAACATACTTCATCTTATAGAGGTGGTTCATAGAGCAGAAAAAGAATATTTTCTTGGTATGGAAAGACTTATAAAATGGTTATCAGATCAAAGGGATGATCAAGTATCTCGCACAGAAGATTATCAGCTAAGATTGGAGAGTGATAAAGATTCGGTAAAAATAATAACTATCCATAGGAGTAAAGGCCTGGAATTTCCCATTGTTTTTCTTCCTTTTGCGTGGGATAGAATAAAAAAAATAAAATCAGCACATAGACCTGTGATTTTTCATGATCCAAACAACAGATCAGAATATATATTAGATATAGGCTCTGACCATCAGAATAATAATGAAAGTTTAGAGATGCAGGAATATCTGGCTGAAGATATAAGATTATTATATGTTGGACTTACGAGAGCAAAGAATTGCTGCTATTTGGTTTGTGGTAAAATAGAAGATT
>CAZMNC010000157.1:0-26381 GCA_964567535.1 uncultured Desulfobacterales bacterium
CACTGGAATTACTCCTAATTTAACTTGCACAGGGAAAATAATTCTTATATTTATAATGCTTATAGGAAGGGTCGGCCCACTGGCTATAGCAATGGCTATTAGTAGGCAGGAAATAAAAAGATATCATTATGCAGAAGAGTCAATAATGGTAGGATAAATGGCAAAAAAGAAACAGTTTTCAATAATTGGGGTGGGAAATTTTGGATTTTATTTAGCTACAAGACTATACGAAAAAGGACACGATGTCCTTGTCATAGACAATGATTCTGTAAAAATTCAAGAAATAAAGGACAAAGTATCTCATGCTGTTGTAGCAGATGCATCTGATCCTAAGGTATTGCAATCATTGGATATATCACAAATGGATGCGGTTATAGTATGTATAGGAAGCGATTTAAGTGCATCTATACTTACAACTCTTAATTTAAGAGAAATGGGAGCTAAAAAGATATTAGCAAAGGCAAAAAGCGAAGCTCATGGAAGAATATTATATAGGGTTGGGGCACATGAAGTCTTTTTTCCTGAAAGAGATTTTGCTTATTCATTAGCCAAAAAATTAAATAATCCAAATATGCTTGAATATCTTCCTGTAATAGGTGGATATAGCATAGTTGAATTTGCACCTCCTAAAGAATTTATAGGAAAAACATTAAGAGATTTAGATCTTATAAACAAATATGGAGTTCAAGTCGTGGCTGTGAAAGAAATGGTACCTGATAAATTACATCTTATACCAACAGGAAAATTTACTGTGAAAGATAGTGACATACTTATCCTTTTAGGGCCTGATGAATCCCTTGATAAACTGAGAGAAGCAGGATCATAGTGGAATTAAAGGAAGTTATTAAACGGATACCAGGGAGATGGTTTCTTTATTACATTCTGGTAGGAATCATAGCTGGCATAGGAGCAATAATATTCCATTATCTATGTCAATTAGGTCATCATATATTTTTGGATCAAATAGCAGGGTATCGACCCCCTTCTACGCCTGGAGAAAGCCATCTTTTTCATCATAGCAACACCCCTTTTAATAGATGGGCTCTTTTATTGTTACCAGCAGTTGGAGGCCTTATAAGTGGATGGATAGTATATAAATTTGCACCTGAAGCTGAAGGGCATGGAACAGATGCTGCAATAGAAGCATATCATGAAAAAGGAGGATTTGTAAGGGGAAGAATTCCCATTGTAAAAACTATTGCATCCGCAATTACCCTTACAACAGGAGGATCAGGTGGTAGAGAAGGTCCTATAGCTCAAATAGGAGCTGGCTTTGGATCATTTTTAGCCACAAAATTGGGCCTTTCTGAAAGAGAAAGAAGGATAATGCTTGCTGCAGGTATGGGAGCAGGAATTGGAAGTATATTTCGCGCTCCACTTGCTGGCGCTTTATTTGCAGCAGAGGTCTTATATAAAGAACCAGAATTTGAATCAGATGTACTAATACCTGCTGGAATATCTTCAGTAGTTGCATATTGTCTATTTTGCCTTATATTTGGATGGGGATCTCTTTTTTCTTCACCAGATTTTATATTTAATAATCCCTTGGAGCTTGGACCATATATTATTCTTGCCTTAGTTTTAGTTGGTGCAGGTTATATTTATGTGAAATGTTTTTATGGAGTCAACACAATAGCTAAATCTTTAAATATTCTTCCCCATGTAAAACCTGCTATAGGAGGGCTTTGTACAGGAATAATTGGCTTTTTTTTGCCTCAGACTCTCTCATTTGGTTATGGATACGCACAGCTTGCTATAGAAAATCAGATTTCCATTGCTGTTCTTTTGTGTATAGCGTTTGGAAAAATACTTACTACCTCCTTTTCAATAGGATCGGGTGGTAGTGGAGGTGTGTTTGGCCCATCTATAGTAATTGGAGGGACATTAGGAGGTGCTGTTGGAAAGATATTTAATTCTATTATGCCCAATATTGTATCTGAACCAGGTGCATATGTTGTTGTAGGAATGGCCGGATTCTTTGCATCTGTATCAAATGCGCCTATATCTACAATAATATTTGTTAGCGAGATGACTGGTTCATACCATTTACTTTTACCATGTCTTCTTGTTTGTTCTTTGTCATATCTATTTTCTGGGCCATGGAATATATATATAAAACAGGTAAACAACAAACTTGAATCAGGGGCTCATAGAGGAGATTTCTTTATGGATGTCTTAGCTACTATTAAAGTAGAAGAGCTTTTGCCTTATCTTAGAAAAGTACAACTTATTCCAGAAAATATGCCCTTTGAGGAATTCAAACATGAGATATTCGCAAAAAGTGATCAACAATATTTTCCAGTAGTAGATAAAGACAATAGATTAACAGGCATCTTTTCTATAAATGATGTAAGGTCTGTATTGTTTGATGAAGAAATAGATAATGTAGTTGTAATGAAAGACATAGCTAATAAGGATATTATATATGCAACTCCATCGGAGGATTTAAATCAGGTACTCAGAAAATTTACTGTAAAAAATCTTAATAGAATACCTGTAGTAAAAGATGAAGATCATTCAAAATTAATAGGAATGTTGGATAGAAAAGAAGTTATAGAATATTATAATAAAAGGGTAGAAGAATTAAAACAAGAAAAGAACAATTAAATATTATATTGAATTAAGTAGTGCCTTTAAGTTTCGTTTGATATTAAATATACCACCTCGAGATAAAGCGGTTTTACCAAAAAACATTTTGAATTCATATTCTTCCATGTCCAATATATTTTTTATTGAGGGAAGACATATATATTTGTTTGAATCCTTAGGATTAAAAGGACATACTGATTGACATTTATCACAACCATAAAAAAAGGGAAGCATTTTATCTCCAATTCTATAGGGAAGATCTCCCTTATATTCTATTGTCAAATAAGACAAACAATTTCTGGCATCAAAATTATAAGCTGCAATAAGAGCTCCTGTAGGACAGGCCTTAACACACTTGTCGCAGGATCCACACTGACTTAACATAGGTTTCTGTTCAGGAAATGGGATATAGCTGCTGGTAAATATCTCCGCTAAGAATATATAAGATCCAATACCAGGTACTATAAGCATGTTATTTTTCCCTATAAAACCTATACCAGCACTATATGCAAGATCTCTCTCCAAAATAGGAGCAGAATCAATACATATTCTATTTTTAGCATCAGGATCATATTTTAAAATAAGCTTTACTAACTCATTACACAAATTTTTTAATCTTATATGATAATCTTCCTTTGTAGGTTCACTATATCTTGCTGTACATATACCTTCAGGAGTAGCAGGAATATCGCAACAATAAGGATATGCAAGACATATTATAGTATTACAATTCTTAATTATTTTAGCAGGAGCTGCCCTAATATCCTTGTATTTATTAAGCCAATGCATATCAGCATTTTTATGATTTTTAAGCCATTCTAAAAAGTAATCAAAATGTAATGGCCTGTGAGGTCGTGTAAACCCAATTTTTATAAATCCAAGCTCCTTTGATTTTATTAAAAGAGATTCGTAGAGCTTAAAGTTCATATGGGGTCAAACTTTCGTATCCTTCTTCTGTAACAAGGATAGTCTGCTCAAACTGAGCTGACAGGGAACCATCAGCAGTAATAGCAGTCCAACCATCTTCAAGTATACGGATTTCCTTTGCTCCCAAGTTTATCATAGGCTCTATAGTAAATACCATACCAGGAACAAGCATAATTCCTTGACCTCTTTTACCATAATGAGGAATCTGAGGTGGTTCATGAAAATCAAAACCAACACCATGGCCTACAAATTCTCTAACAACCGAACAGCCTTGCTCTTCAGCATAACTACTAATTGCCCAACCTATATCTCCTATATGACTGCCAGGGCTTACCATGGAAATGCCTCTTTTTAAACACTCTTTTGTTACAGAAACCAATTTTATAGCATCTTTACTAGGAGTTCCTACAAAAAAGGTTTTACTCACATCAGCATAATATCCGTTTAATATAGGGGTTACATCTACATTTACTATATCTCCATTTTTCAGTATTCTATTTCCTGGAATACCATGACATATTTCCTCATTCACAGAAACACATACACTCTTCGGAAAACCTCTATAATTTAATGGAGCAGGAATAGCACCATTTTTTATAGTAAATTCATGAACAATTTTGTTAATTTCCTCTGTCTTCATTCCTACATATAACTCTTTCTCCACAAAATCCAGTATCTTTAGAGCAAGTTCTCCTGCTTTTTTTATTCCTTTTATATCCTTTTGTTCTTTTAATCTTATCCCATATTTTCTCAAATAAAAATCTTTTACTCCCTTTTTATTCAAAGGCAGAACACCCTTTTTTAAACAGCATTTTTTATACTTAAGGCCGCTACCACATGGGCAAGGATCATTCCTGCCAATCTTTTTAAAACCTTCATTAAGCTCTCTCCATAATTCTTTTTGCCAATCTTTTAAACTGCTCACGATTCAATTTTAACCCCTTATTTTTTATATCTTTAGCAACATTAAATATACGATCTGGTATTTTATATCGAGGAAGATAGTTTTCCAACCTTTTTTTTATATAATCTTCATTTATATGCTTATCTGACCAAACAAATGCCACAGGTCTATAACCCCATTCTATATCTTCCACTGGAACAACTATAACATCTATTATATCTTTTAAATTAGCAATGCTTTTTTCTATTTCTTCAGGTTGAATATTCTCTCCTCCTGATATAAACATATTATCCTTTCTGCCAATAACGTTAAGATAGCCATCCTTATCTATATATCCTATATCTCCTGTTCTAAACCATCCTTCCTTTGTAAAAGGTTTCTCCAAATCTCGTTTATTTATATACCCTTTAAAAAGAGTCTTTCCTCTTACCATTATTTCACCATCATCTGCGATCTTAAGTTCTCTGTATGGTAGAATTTTTCCTGATGTAAGAAGATGCTTCAATGTATCATATGGTTTTGTGGTGGTAATCTGCGAAGCCATTTCAGTAGAACCATAAGTAGTAAATATAGGGAAATCCATATCTTTTGCTGTTTTTACAAGTTTTTCTCTTGCAGGTGCACCTCCTAAAAGTATAGCCTTTAAGTTTTTTAAAATATCTAATTTTATATTAGACTTAATTATTCTATATAATTGAGTTGGAACCAAAGAAACATGACTGATATTCATCTTTTTTATAGAGATATATAATGGTTCTTTTTTTGTAGAAATTGCTATAGCTCCGCCTGAGATAATAGCCCTAAATATAATGCTAAGCCCTCCTACATGATAAAAAGGCAAAAATATTCCCCATATATCTCCTGGTCCAAAATTTATATTCATATTTGAGCCAAGGGCACTATAATAATGATTTTTTAATGTATGAAGTGCTGCTTTTGGTCTTCCTGAACTGCCAGAAGTAAATATTATAGTTGCCTCATTATCATTAGTAATATCTATATAATCATTTTGAAATGAGGGTCTGGAAATATAAAGAACCATATCTTCTAAACAGAATGTCTTTATACCATGGATTGAAAAAGGTATATTTTTTGATATTAGCATAAAATTACACCCTACATTGATTAGTGCATTCTCCACTTGCAATTGTGGCCATCTTGTACTAACAGGCACTACAATAGCCCCTATATAAAGCAAAGCTAAAATACATACTACATATTCCCACGAGTTTTGCGAAAATACTGCTACCTTATCACCTCTTTTTATTCCTACGTCTACAAGATTAGAACACATAGAAAATATACGTTTTTTAAAATCAGAATATGTTATTATTTCCTCTTCTGTAATAATAGCTGGCATATTCATATATTTTTCTAAAAACAACCGCATCTTATAATAGTCAACTTTTTTTTATTTATTTTTTTTGATTTTCGCACTACATCTTTCAAAGAAAACGAACCATTTATTATATCAAATGGTTCTTCAAGTATATCCTCTTCTATCCATCTATAAGGATCAAAACCCATAGGAATATCCATATGCACAAAAGCAGATGCCATTTGCACCAAACAAGAAACAGCTATTCCTGAATAAAATGGATTACTTACAATAGGATATATGTTATTTGCCAATGCCTCATTTATAAGAGATATACTTTCTTTTAGTCCCCCTATAATACCTGGCTTTATTATCCATGCCTTTACATGATCACCATATCTCAGTTTTTTATTATTTATATCCTGATCAATTCCTACATGTATTTTAGTAATATAAAAAAACTCCTTAAGTTTATTGATATCAAAAATAGGATCTTCAATATAATCTATATTATAAGGATAAAGTGTTTTGCCTAATATTATACCTTCTTTAAAAGAGAATGACTTATTTGTATCTACTCTAATACTGATATCATTCCCTATTAACGATCTGATTTTTTTTATCTTTTCTATATCTTCCATATTTTTAACTTTAAATTTAAATGAGGTATAACCCATTTTAATCAATTTGCAAATCTCTTTCGATTTAGATAGATTAGTCACAAGGGCATTTATTTTAATAAAATCTTTTGGTTTAAAGTTATTCATTATTTTCCATAAAGGAACTCCTTTTCTATTTGCCATAAGATCTAAAAAAGCAAGTTCTAACCCAAATTTTACACTTGGGAAAAGATCCAATGATTCAAGCAAGTTTGCAAAATCTTCTCTTGCTTGTAATAATTCAGAAATATCCATCAATTGTTTCAATGAGGCATATATTGTTTCTTTACTTAAATAAGGCATAGGAGAAATTTCACCTATGCCATAATATCCATTTTTATCATACAAGAATATAACTATACCTGTTCTACTATAAGATCCATTTGTTGTTAGAGGATATAGAAAGGAGATCTTGTATTTGAATAGCTCTATTTTTTCTACATTATTATCCATCCGATAGAAAACAAGATACTATAAAAAAAGAGAGTCGCGGCTGTCATTATTAAAAGATTATTATGAATAGGCCCTGGTTTTTCCCATATTGTATATATATATGGCCCAATACATAAAAAGGCCAAACATCCCAATATCTGACAACAATGCCCCATCCATGTAAATATAAAAGGTAAGCCAAAAGCAATAAAAAGACTAAATAAATATTCCCATCTTACAAATACATCACCCAGTCTTACAGCTAAAGTCTTTTTGCCTGCTTTTTTATCTGTATATATATCTCTTAAATTATTTATTGCTAAAATAGCATTAGAGAGAAAACCAGGACCAAAACCTGCGATTATTACATAGTCCTTTATCTGTAAAGTCTGAACATAATATGCACCACCTACTGCAACGGGACCAAAAAATATAATAACAAAAGGATCTGCAAGCCCAATATATGCAAGAGGAAAAGGACCAGCCGTATATAAAATACCACATATTATAGACAGAAGCCCAATTATTAATATTGGCAATCCAGCCCTATATACAAGATAACTGCCTGAAATCACAGCAATTAAAAAAGATATTATAAAAGCCCTTTTTATATGTTGAGGCTTTATTATACCTTTTTGTATGACCCTTGTTGGACCTATTCTATCAGGACCATCTACTCCGTGCATAAAATCATAGTAATCATTGACAAGATTAGTCCCAATTTGAATAAAAATAGCACTAATAGCTGCCGATAAAGCAGATAAAAGATGAAATGACTTATCTGAATAGGCTATTGCTGTTCCCATAATGACAGGGGAAATAGAGGCAACCAATGTGCCCGGCCTGATAGCAATAAGCCATTTCTTAAGGCTGCCTACCTCTAAATTTGGAGAAGTTTGGTTTTCTTTTTTCAAGGAATGCATCCCTTCCTTCTTGTGCTTCATCGCTCATATAAAAAAGCATGGTAGCTAATCCTGCAAGCTGCTGTAAACCAGCCTGACCATCACAATCAGCATTTAATGCTGCTTTAAGACAGGCAATTGCAGTGGCAGAATTTGCTAATATTTCCTTAGCCCATTTTACTGTTTCCTCCTCAAGCCTATCTAAGGGGACAACAGCATTTATAAGACCCATTTCTAATGCCTCTTTTGCTGTATATTGTCTACAAAGAAACCAAATTTCACGCGCTTTTTTTTGGCCAACTATTCTAGCTAAATAAGAAGCACCAAAACCTCCATCAAAAGAGCCCACTTTTGGGCCTGTTTGACCAAATACAGCATTTTCAGCAGCAATTGTAAGATCACATACAACTTGCAATACATTACCACCTCCAATAGCATATCCTGCTACCATAGCAATCACAGGTTTTGGACATCTTCTAATCTGGATTTGAAGATCTAATACATTTAATCTAGCTACTCCCTCTTCATCCACATATCCAGAATCGCCTCTAACTGTTTGATCTCCTCCGCTACAGAAAGCTTTATTCCCTTCCCCTGTAAGTATGATAACTCCAATATCAGGGTCCTCCTGTGCATCCTTTAAAGCCAAAGAAATTTCTTTTATGGTAAGAGGTCTAAAAGCATTAAGTTTTTTGGGTCTATTAATAGCAATTTTAGCAATACCTTCTGTTTTATAGTAATTAATATCTTTAAAATCTGCGATTTTAATCCATTTTATAGAATTCATAAACATTACCCCCCCCCAAAAAATTACACAGTCGGCAATCTTATAATAAATGTAGTGCCTTTTCCAGGTGAACTAATCGCCTTTATCTCTCCATTATGAGCCTCTATTATTCTATATGAAATTGCTAATCCAAGGCCAGAACCAGAATCTCTGGTAGTATAAAAAGGCTCAAATATATGCAATAGTTCCTCTTCACTCATCCCTCTTCCTTCATCTTGGATAAGCACTTCCACACCATTTGACCATTTCCTTGTAGTAACAATAACCGTGCCACCATTTTCCATTGCTTGGATAGCATTTGTAATTATATTTATAAATACCTGTTTTAATTTATCAGGATCGCATATTACTTCTTGAAGATCATGAGAAAGATTTGCAATAAACTTATATTTATTTTTGGGGTATATTTCCTCCATCATTTTTAAAACATCATTTATTACAGAATTTATATCAGATGGTCTTTTTATAAGTCTATATTCCTTTGTAAAATCACCAAGATTTGCTATTAGTCTTTCTAAGCGTGCTACTTCATCCAATATCATATCTATTTTTTTTAAAGATTTTTCATCTACAATATGATTTTTTATTTGTTGAGAAAAACCCCCTATTATCATTAAAGGGTTCTTTATTTCATGTGCTACATGAGCTACAGCTTTACCAACTGCTGCAAGACGTTCTGATTGAAGAAGTTTTCTCTCCATCTGCTTCTGACCAGAAACATCTCTTATTATAGCTGTAAAAGTTACTTCTCCATTTAATTCTGTACATGAAAGACTAAGTTCTATAGGAAATTCTTCTCCATTTTTTCTTAATGCATTAAAAAGAACTGTTTTTCCTATAATCCTTGCTTTTCTGGTATTCAGAAATCTTTTCACATAAACAGAATGGTCTCCATAATAAGAAGGAACAAGAAGATTTAGATCTTTTCCAATTATATCTTCTTTAGAATAACCAAATATTCGTTCTGCAGCATTATTAAATAATATAATCCTATTGTCTTTATTTATACTTAATATAGCATCTGTTGCGGTATCCAAAATTACTTTAAATCTTTCTTCTGCTGCTCTAATCTTATTTATAAGATGTTGATATCCGGTTGGATGGCTAGACATAATTACATAAAATCGAGATCCACTATAATCCAAAGCATAAGCCTCTATAAGCAGATCAGTCATAATGCCGGATCTATCTTCTATTCTATGCACTAACCTTACATTTTTATTAGAATCCTTTATTTTTTTTATAGGGCAAATTCTTTTATCGATGCTGCATATCTCTTTTTCATTATAAAAAATCTCATAGCATCTCTTTCCAATTACTTTTTTAATACCATAGTCTTCTATGAATTTTTTATTCACATAATGGACAATCATATCACCGTCTACAATAACGATCCTATAATCAATCAGATCTAATATCTTTTTAAGTAGGTCTTTTTTTATTTCTTTCACTATTCCTTTGCCTATGCCCTTGGATGATACTTATTATATACCTCTTTTAGATATGTTCTGTCTACATGTGTATAAATTTGGGTAGTAGATATATCAGAATGGCCTAACATCATCTGAACAGATCTAAGATCAGCCCCATTTTGTAATAAATGGGTGGCAAAGGAATGTCTTATTATATGAGGTGTTATACGTTTTTTTATTCCGGCCTTTCTAGCATAAGATTTAAGTAATTTCCAAAACCCCTGCCTACTAAAAGGTTTCCCTCTGCTATTTAGAAAAAGATATGGCGAACCTTTACCTTTATCAAATTTCGATCTGGCTATACTCATATATCTCTTCAAAGCAGTAATAGCCTTCTCACCTATAGGAACAAAACGTTCCTTGGAACCTTTACCCATTACCTTTATATAACCTATACTCATGTTCAGATTACTAAGCTTTAAATTCACAAGTTCTGATACCCTAAGTCCAGATGCATAAAGAAGTTCTAACATCGCTTTATCTCTTATACCAATAGCAGAGTTCAAAGATGGCTGATTTAATAGTAGTTCTATTTCGTGTTCATTTAATATGCCAGGCAGTGTTTTTGATACCTTTGGAACCTCTAAAAGACGGGCAGGATTCTCTTGAATAATACCTTCTAAAACCAAAAATTTAAAAAAAGTTCTTATAGCAGATATATTTCTCGCCAAGCTTCTCCTGGAAAGCTTGGCACTTAAATAATTAATATACTCTGTAAGTACAGCAACATCTATCTTTTCTAAATTAAATTTGTTTTTAGCTATAAAATCTGCAAATCCTTTCAAATCCCTGCTATATGCCTCTATGGTATTTTTAGATACCCCTCTTTCTATACGTATATAATTAATAAATTGATCAATAAGATCATTAAGATTATCCCTTTGTAATAACCTCACATCCATCCTCCTTTATAAGGACCATTTCCTCAAGTCTGACCCCGCCTTTATTGGGTATATATATACCTGGCTCCACAGTTATTACCATACCAGGCATAAGAACTGTGGGATCAGTTTTGCTTACCCTTGGTCTTTCATGAACAAAAAGTCCTATTCCATGACCAAGGCCATGAGTAAAATATTTCCCATAACCTGATTTAACTATAAATTCCCTTGCTATACTATCCAGTTCAGAAGCCTTAATGCCAGGTTTCACTGTTTCAATAGCCAAAAGTTGAGCTTTTTCTATAATAGAATAAATTTTTTTAAATTCTTGATCAGGACATTCTACAAAAACTGTTCTTGTTATATCGGAACAATAGCCATCAAATTTAACACCTATATCAATAATAACAGGTTCTCTTGGCAAAATTTTCTTGTCTGTAGGAACAGCATGAGGAAGCGCACTATTTGGACCAGAAGCTACAATTGGCGGAAATGATAAACCTTCTGCCTCTGTTTTGTATGCCAGTTCTTGCATTTTAAATGCCAGATCTTTTTCTGTGACTCCAGCCTCAACACTCTCAACAATTTGATCCATAATATTACATATTATATGTGCAGATCTTTTAATTAATGAGATCTCATGCTCATCCTTTATCTGTCTTATCTCTTCTAAAAAATGTCCTAATGGCACAAATTCTATATCATATTTCATTTCAAAAAATTCTTGCTTCAATCTATGAAATAAACCCCAAGTTATATAATCTTCGTCAAAACCAACTCTTTTAACACCAGAATCTATCATTATTTTGCATATATCTTTTATTGGATTATCTTTAAAAATTTTTATCTCAAAATCCGGAGAATCACGATATGCCTCAAGTTCATATCTTGGATCTGTCATAATTATGACATATTCCTTTCCTATTAAAACAGATCCTGACGATTCAGTTATATGAGTATCTTGAGCCCTAAATCCAGAAATATATCTTCTGTTTTCAGGCCCTAATATCCATACTGAATCAAGCCCTTTCTTCGAAAACAAAGACCTCACTTTTGCTATCCGATTCCAATAAATACTTCTATCCATCCAGATAGCTCTGAAAATTTACTAATTTTGTATATTTTTAGTTTATATGCTATAATTGCCAAAAATTCAAGAGTTAAGAAATGTTAAAAAGTTTTTTTAAACTAACCTTACCTAATAATGTATTAAAGATATTTGACCAATTCACACCAAATTACTATGAAGAAGAGGTATCTATAGAAGATTCATTGGGTAGAATATTAGCTCAAGATATATGCTCTTCTTCTAACATGCCAGGATTTCTAAGGGCAACAATGGATGGCTATGCTGTAAAAGCAAAAGATACATTTGGAGCAAGTCCTACTTTACCTGCCCTTTTTAAAGTAAAAGGTGAGGTTAAAATGGGAGAAATCCCAAAAGTATCAGTTAAGGAGGGAGAGGCTGTAAAAATTTCAACAGGAGGTATGCTTCCTGAAGGAGCAGATGGTGTTGTAATGATAGAATTCTGTCATAGAATAGATGATAATACTATAGAAATAGAAAAAGCTATCTCGCCCTGGGAAAATGTTATGCAGCCTGACGATGATATAAAAAAAGGAGATATCTTATTAAAAAAAGGAGCAAGATTAAGACCTCAAGACATAGGAGCGCTTGCAGGAATAGGAATTCGACATATTAAAGTCTATAAAAGGCCAAAAGTTGCAATTATATCAACGGGCGATGAAGTAATCCCCATCGATCAAGAACCTCTTCCAGGCCAAGTAAGAGATATTAATAGATACACACTTTCAACTCTGTGCATGGCACTTGGAGCAATACCAATATTTATGGGTATATGCCCTGATGATTTTTTTAGATTACAAAGTATGGTTATGGAAGGGCTTGACATAGCAGATACAGTATGGATATCTGGAGGAAGCTCTGTAGGCACAAGAGATCTTACCCTTAAAGTATTTGAGTCAATAGAAAAATTTGAGCTTCTTGTCCATGGCATAGCAATAAGCCCTGGCAAACCTACTATTATAGGAAAAGCTAAATTTAAACCAATTGTTGGACTTCCTGGACAGGTATCATCTGCTTTTATAGTAGCTGAAGTATTCATGAGCAGACTTATAAAAAAACTTTCAGGAGAAAATCCGTCAGATATAATACCTACAGTTAATGCAATAATTACAAGAAACATAGATTCTGTGACTGGAAGGGAGGATTATATAAGAATCAAGCTATTAAAAAAAGGAAAAAAGATATATGCAAATCCCATTCTTGGTAAATCTGGACTTATATCTCCTCTTGTAGAAGCAGATGGTCTTATAAAGATAGATATAAATAAAGAAGGAATATATAAAAATGAAGAAGTAGAGGTTATTCCATTTATATCAAAAGGTGGAGCATGCTAAAAAGACAAACTTATCTTTCAATGAAAAATCTCAATGATGCAAGACAATTATTTTTTTCAAAAATCAATATAGATATGATAAGAGAAATAGAGGTATTACCTGTAGAAAAAACTCTTGGTAGGGTTACAGCAGCACCTGTATTTGCAAAAATATCGTCTCCTTACTTTCACTCATCAGCAATGGATGGAGTAGCTGTTAGAGCTGAAAGTACTTATGGAGTAAATGAAAGAAAACCAAAGATATTAGAGCTTGGAAAAGATGCTATCTGGGTTAATACAGGTGATCCAATGCCAGAAGGATATGATTCAGTCATAATGGTAGAAAAAATTAACCAAATAGATGAGTTACATATAGAGATAAAAGAATCTGTGTATCCGTGGCATAATGTAAGAAAAGTAGGAGAAGATATAGTAGCAACAGAACTTTTATTTCCTCAAAATCACAAACTCAGACCATATGATTTAGGGGCTCTTATTAGTGCAGGTATATTTGAGGTAAAGGTATGGAAAAGGCCAAAAGTAGCTATTATACCTACTGGATCTGAATTGATAAGTTACAAAGAAAATAGAATAGAGGCGGGCAAAATATTGGAATTTAATTCTATTAATTTATCTTCTTTGACAAAAGAAGCAGGGGGAATCCCTATTGTCTATGATATTGTTCCTGATGATGAAAGTAAACTATATTCAATAGTAAAACAAGCTGTAATTTCCGATGCAAAGATTATAATCATAAATGCTGGTTCATCTGCAGGATCTAAAGATTATACAGTACATATACTTAAAAGCTTAGGAGAAGTTCTTGTTCATGGCATAAATATTATGCCTGGAAAACCTACAATACTTGCTACAGTAAATGGAAAACCAGTTATAGGAAATCCTGGCTATTCTGTATCCTCAATTATATCTTTTGAACAATTTGTTATGCCTATAATATATTGGCTTCAAGGCATAGATCCACCTGAAAGAAAAAAAATAAAAGTTGTGCCTACCAGGAATATACCATCTAAACTTGGTATGGAAGAGTTCTTAAGGGTAAATATAGGGAAAATAAGAGATAAATATGTAGCAACTCCTCTTCCAAGAGGAGCAGGGGTACTTACAACTCTTATAAAGGCAGAGGGTATAATAAGGATTGATTCATTATCAGAGGGAATATCAGAATATGAAGAGGTAGAAGCAGAACTTTTAGTGGATGAAAAAGAACTCATAAACACAGTAGTGATTATTGGTAGTCATGATATATGTATTGATATAATAGCTGATGAGATTAGGAAAAAAGATAATATACGCATATCCTCAAGCAATGTAGGGAGTTTAAGTGGACTTATTGCTTTAAAAAAAGGAATATCTCATATAGCAGGCTCTCATTTGCTTGATTTAGATACAGGAGAATACAATATCTCTTATGTAAAAAAATATCTTAAAGGCATGAAGGTTCATATATTCAATTTTGTTCTACGTGAACAAGGTCTTATTGTGAAAAAAGGGAATCCCAAAGGGATAAAAGGTATAAAAGACCTTGTCAGACAAGACATAAAGTTTGTAAATAGACAACCTGGTTCAGGCACAAGAGTATTGTTAGATTATAAGTTAAAACAGATAAATATATCCCCTAAAAATATAAATGGATATGAACATGAAGAATTTACACACATGGCAGTAGCAGTGGATGTATTAAGTGGAGTCGCAGATTGTGGAATCGGCATATTTGCAGCTGCAAAAGCACTTAATCTGGATTTTATTCCTATTGGAAAAGAGCAATATGATCTTATAATACCTTCAGAATTTTTGGATGATCCAAAGATAAAGAAAATATTAGAGATTATTCAAAGCCCACGCTTTAAAAAAAGGGTAGAAAGCCTGGGAGGATATGATCCCCAAAATAGTGGAAAATTATTCTTTATTCTACAGTAACACTCTTTGCCAAATTTCGTGGCTTGTCTACATCACGGTTTAAAAGTACAGCGCAATAATATGCCAAAAGCTGACAAGGGATAACTGTAAGTACAGGATATAAAAAATCTAAAGTAGCAGGTATTTCTATAGTTTCATCAGCCATTTCTTTTATTTTTTTATCTCCCATAGTTGAAATAGCTATAACAGGACCCCTTCTGCTTTTTATCTCTTGAATATTGTTTACCATTTTTTCATACATATCATCCTTAGGAACAATAGCAACTGTTGGCATATCCGGATTAATCAATGCAATAGGTCCATGTTTCATTTCTCCTGCTGCATATCCCTCTGCATGTATATATGATATTTCTTTTAATTTAAGAGCCCCTTCCATTGCAATAGGATAGTTAAATTTTCTTCCAATAAATAACCAATTATTACATCTATAATATTTCTCTGCAATTGCCTGTATATGATTTGCTTGAAAAAGAACTTCTTTTATCTTATCAGGAAGAGACCTTAATTCTCTAATTGCCTCAACCCCATCTGTAAAAGAAAGATTTTGATGTCTTCCTAATAGTAAAGCAAGAAGAGTTAATACCACTAATTGGGATGTAAAATTCTTTGTAGACGCAACTCCAATTTCAGGACCAGCATGGTTATATATTCCAGCATCTGTTTCTCTTGCAATAGAACTGCCTACCACATTTACTATTCCCAAAAGGCCTGCTCCTTTTCGTTTCGCTTCTCTAATAGCTGCCAGTGTGTCAGCTGTTTCTCCAGATTGACTCAATGCAACCACATATGTATTAGGAGAAAAATTAAGTTTTCTATAGCGAAATTCAGAAGCAAGTTCTACCTCAACATCGACTTCAGTAAGTTTTTCAAATACATATCTACCAACACAGCCTGCATTATATGAAGTTCCACAACCCACAATAACCATGTGCCTGCACTCTTTAAGTTTTTCCCACACCGGCTGAATACCTCCCAGTTTTGGTACCCCTTCACCAGGATCAAGTCTTCCTCTCATAGCATTTCTTATGGCCTCTGGCTGTTCATATATTTCCTTAAGCATAAAATGGGGAAAACCATTGAGTTCTACTTCCTCTGCTCTCCATTCCACAGTTTCTATTTCTCTGGTAATAGGCATTGCTTTGGCACTCAAAATCATATGGTCATCCTTAGTAAGTACAGCAAGCTCATTATCATTTAAATGAACCACTTTATCTGTATGACTTATCATGGCTGATACATCAGAAGCAGCAAAACGTTCATTATCTCCAACTCCAATAATTAGCGGACTGCCTCTTCTTGCCACTACTATCTTTCCAGGAGAATATTTATGAATAACAGCTATTCCAAAGGTCCCTTCTACCTCTGATAATGCCCGTCTTACAGCTTCCACAAGATCACCCTCAAAATATAAGGCAATAAGTTGAGCAAGCACCTCTGTATCTGTTTCGGATCTGAATTCGACACCTTTTCTTTCTAAACTCTTTTTTATAGAAAGATAATTTTCAATAATGCCATTATGAACTACAAATACATCTTCTTTTTGATCTGTATGAGGATGGGCATTTATATCAGAAGGTTCTCCATGAGTTGCCCATCTTGTATGAGCAATCCCAGCATTACCTTTAATAGGCATATTGTTTATTTTTGCCTCTAAATCAGCTATCCTACCTTCTGTCTTTACAAAATATATATTATCTGCATCCTGAACAGCAATTCCTGCAGAATCATATCCCCGATATTCAAGCCGTTTTAAACCTTCTATTAGTATGGGCTTAGCTTGCCTATCTCCTATATAAGAGACAATACCACACATGACTAATCCTCCTTTCTTATATACTCCATTCCATTCATATATGACCTTAACACTTCAGGTATAAGCACAGAACCATCCTTTTGTTGATAATTCTCAAGTATAGCAACAAGAGTCCTTCCTACTGCCAGTCCTGAACCATTTAAGGTATGAACAAGCTCTGTACCTTTTTTACCTCTTCTCCTAAATCTTATTTTAGCTCTCCTTGCTTGAAAATCCGTACAGTTACTACAAGATGAAATTTCCCTATAAATTCCTTGAGCAGGCAGCCATACTTCTATGTCATAGGTTTTTGCAGAAGAAAATCCAAGATCTCCTGTACAGAGACAAACTACTCTATAAGGTAAATTTAGCTTCTTCAATATCTCTTCTGCATCCTGAGTTAGTTTTTCCAGCTCATCCCATGAATCTTCAGGCTTTGTTACCTTTACAAGCTCCACTTTATTAAATTGATGCTGTCTAATAAGCCCTCTTACATCCTTTCCATATGATCCTGCTTCAGATCTAAAACAAGGAGTATATGAAACATAATATTTAGGCAGTTCTTCTTCTGATAATATTTCCTCTCTGTGAATATTAGTAACAGGAACTTCTGCTGTAGGAATAAGATAAAGATCCCAATCTTGCACTTTAAATAGATCCTCTTTAAATTTTGGAAGCTGTCCAGTACCTGTCATACATGCAGTATTTACCATAAAAGGCGGAATTACCTCTATATAACCATGTTCTTTTGTATGTAAATCCAACATAAAATTTATCAATGCTCTTTCAAGCTTAGCTCCTGCCCCTTTATAAAGGGCAAACCGTGAACCCGCAAGTTTTGTTGCTCTTTTAAAATCGAGTATTCCAAGCCTTTCTCCTATCTCCCAATGGGGAAGAGGTTCAAATTCCATATCTGGAATTTTACCCCACTTTCTAATTACTTTATTATCACTTTCATCTCTTCCTATAGGAACTGACTCATGAGGAATATTAGGAATAGAAAGCAAAATTTCTTCAAATTTGTATGCCACTTCTGGAAGTTGTCTTTCCTTTTCTTTTATTTTAAGAGATATTTGTTTCATTTCATCTATAAGCTGGGATACAGCTTCTCCTTTTTTCCTCTTTTGAGATATCTGATAATTTATCTCATTTCTTTTATATCTAAGCGTTTCTATTTCTGTGATCATCTCTCTCCTTTTTGTATCTAATTCTTCCAATTTAGAAATATCAAGATCATACCCTCTAAGCATTAACATATCTTTTATCTTTTCTTTATTAGATCTTATAAACCTCATGTCTAACATATTTATTTCTCCCTTTAAGATAAATTCTGTATCTTTTATTTACTTTTACTTTATGGATATAATATGTCAAATAAAATTTATTTTTTGCAATTAAATTTTAATAAAATAATCAAGTGGTTCTAATCTGGAAATAAAGAAACAAATGTGCAGGCTTTAATATCAAACATCCCTTTTTCCGAAATCTTTATAAAAGGTATATATGGAGTAGTTAGAGTAGAAAGTGTCAGATGTGCATCTGGCAAGGAACAACCAAAAGACTCCAATTTTATTTGGATATCGTGCATATATTTAGCTATTTTATTAATCGGCATATCCGCAATAACACCTCCAATAGGCATATTTAATTCCACAACAATCTGCCCACCCTCTGAAATCGCAATTCCTCCTCCAATTTCTAAAACCCTATTTACTGCATTAGCCATATCATTTTCGTTCGTACCAACTACTATTATAAGACACGCATCCCAAACAGCACTTGTAGCAAAAGCTCCTTTTTTCAAACCAAACCCTTTTATAAATCCTACAAATTTGTCTATAGTATGGTTTGATTTAGTTAATGCTGCTATTTTAAGTATATCTTCGTCTAAATCCAATAAAACTTGGCCATTATTAATAGGCAAATTCCATAACAATTCTTTTGTCACAAGTGGGCTCACAAGATTAATAACTCTAACTTTTACCATTCCATCTTTTTTTGTAGATATTACAAAATCAGCAGGAGTTAATTTAGGAATATTAATACTTGGAAAAGGTTCTTTTCTATATTTAGGTATCCTTGGTTCTTGAAGTATTTTTTCTTCTTTAAGTAATAATTTGCCATTACTTATAACATATATTGGTTTTATATTCTTTAAATCTGGTATAATCACAATGTCTGCATACCTATGAGGAGCAATACCACCTATAAGATGATCAAGTTTGAAATGTTCCGCAGGATTAATGGTAACCATTTGAATAGCTTTTATAGGATCAAAACCCTTGTTTATAGCCTTTTGTAATATGTAATTCATATAACCATGTTTTATCAATGTATTAGGAGCTACGCCATCTGAAACAAGAATAATTCTTCTAAAATCAAGATTCATATTTTTTATATTTGAAATTGAATCAAGTTCTTTTCTTATATCTCCTTCTCTTATCATGGCATATAATCCCAATCTTAATCTTTCTATAATATCCTCAGTACTTACAGATTCATGACAGGAAGAAATTCCAGATGCTACAAATGAACAAAGATATTTGCCTTTAGCTCCTGCACCATGACCTTCTATCAATTTACCCATTTCTAAAGTTTCAGAAATTAAGCTGATTATTCTCATATCTTCATTCAATATAGAAGACCATATAGTTTCTCCCAAACCTAAAATATTATCTATTCCTAAAAGGGCTCGAAAATCCTTTAAATTTATAACTTTTTTTTGACCAAGAGGACTTATAGAATGAATTGCTGGTATAGTAATCAATATTCTAATAGGTTGATTTTTTATCCAGTTCAAAAAGTCTGTTATTCCAAAAATGCCATAAGGAAATACAAGTTCTATCGCTTCAGATACAATAGTTGTTGTACCCCCTTTAATTGCATACTTTATAACCTCATGTACAGGAGAATACATTAATAAATGGGTATGAGAATCTATAAGTCCAGGTATTATGGACATACCATCTGCATGAATTATACAAGTTTTATCTCCTATACAATAAGACACATCTTTACCAATACATGCTATTCTTTCATCTTTTATAGCAATAGAGAATCCTGACAGTATTTCTCCTGAATAGACATTAATTAAATCTCCATTTAGTATCACCAAATCTGCAGGAATTTCTCCTTTAGCTACCTTAACAAGTCTTTTTATTCTCTCTATTTGCATAGACAATCCATTTGTTTTGAATATTCTTTCCATAAACCTTTTTTTTGCTTTTTTGCATTTTCAAAGAATTTATATAGTTTTGATTCTTCTTTTTCTCCTATCCCTTTAGTAACACATGCGTATCCATTTTTAACAATCAACTCATTCAAACATATGCCATCTGATAAATATAAGATACCTTTTATTCCCCATTCATTTTGTTCACGTATATCTATATGAACTATATCTCCCTTACTTAAAACAGATCTAACATAATTAGTAGCTATTCTTCCTAATTTTCTAATCCTTTTTTGAGCAAGATGACATCTTCCGGATTCCCGCCTTAGTTTCCTACTCTTAAACTCTTCAGGTGCATCTGCTCCCACAAGATCAAATCTAATCCTTCTGCCTTGAAATTTTAACCAAAAGGTATCAGCATCAGATATCTTTATAAGCTTAGCTTTATATAGCTGATTTGGATAAGAATTAGATATACAAAAACATGGGAGAAAAAAAATAAAAAATATATTCAAAATAGCTCTTATTCTTTGTTGCATATAATAGCAGTCTCTCCAAGTTTATAACCAACAATATCTGCTACAGGATCACATTTTATTTTTAATAAAAAATAAATCTTTTTATCTTTAACATCAAACAGTGTCTCAAAATTACCTTGTCCTTTAGAAATAATAATATCTGCCTTTGAAAAGATCTTAATAAAATTATCAGAACAATCTTCCAATATAATTCCAGGAGTTGCATCACCTGTATCTATAATATCACACAAACGGTGTATTTCAGCTTCAATTGCATCCTCTATTGTGATATCATTTATAATAGGTTTGCCCCGGACAGCAAAAATAATAGATTTATTTGGGATTTGCGATATAAATAATTTGTCAAAGTATATTTCGCCAGCGTTGTCGCCCAAATAAAGGATGTTTTTGGCATTTTGTAGATCTTTATATAATTTTTCTATTGTCTTGAGATCAAGTTTTGCATTTAGACTATCCTCAATGCTTTTCTTTATAGTATCATCATTTACATCTTTGGCCTGACCATAATCTATTATATTACCAGCAATAGCAAGCCGTAGACTTGTTTCAAAAGGGACTTGTGATTTCTTTACAAGATCTTCCATTTCTTTAAAAAGTGACCTTGCAAATTTATTAGATCTTGCCTTTATATCTTTATATAGATCAGATATACCAGTTTCATTTTTGATAAAATTGTGTATCAGCTTTGCCACTTGTGGAGGCTTTAATTCATAAAGAGATAAACCTGACAGAAAGGCTAATGAATTTTTTAAAAGTCTGAGTTGTGTATTTTTGTCTTTTGAGGCAATTGAAACTACTTCAGTTATTTGTCTTATAAAACATGGAATACAAGCTATATTAGTTTTCATATTAAGAATCTCCTTTATACTTGTTTCTATTTAAACCATTAGATATTATTATTCAAGTTAAATAAGGAAAAATTACATAAGGAGAACAATAACATGGAAAAAAAAGAGGCAATAACAGGGATTATAAGCAGCAGAAA
The DNA here is from genome assembly GCA_964567535.1 of uncultured Desulfobacterales bacterium. Lineage (GTDB taxonomy): Bacteria > Desulfobacterota > DSM-4660 > Desulfatiglandales > JALVZP01 > CAZMNC01. The sequence continues at coordinate 21,697 of CAZMNC010000157.1, forward strand.
ATGCCCTTATTGTGGACATCATGAGATAGGCATAACTACTAATGATGGAAAATTTTATTCTCTTAAACCTGGCACCCATATTCAAATATTGTCTTTTGAATATAAAACTGAAAATCAAATAACACATAATATGGTAGATACATATAAAGATAATATTGCAGATAAAGCTACTAAATCTGTAGACTTAATCCCTTGGCTTCCTGAAATTCTGCGAAGAAATAAAAGACTTAGATTAAAATATGGAATCTTTATAGACTCAAATGAAAAAGATATAGATTCAGATAAATATAAAATCGCATTTATAAAAAAACTCCAATATCTGATAGAAAAAGAAACATATCCAGAATTATGTATAATACTTGATAAAATATTCCATTCTCCTCATCTTGCATCAGAAAATTCAGCAGAAACTGTGATTAATATATTAAGAGATATAGATAAGGTTAAAGAAACTATTGAACTTATGTCATCATGGATTCAAAATAAAACGGAAGAAATATTTTTAAAGTTAATAGCACCCTTATCAAAGCAAGATTTAAATGAACCATCTGTTGATGACAATGAACTTTTTGATGAATTAGACAAGTTAACTTTAGAAGATTTTTTAAGAATACTATAGTTAAGAGAAAAGAAAGGGGAAAGGCTATTATAGTGCCTTCCCCTTTATATGTGATTATTTCTCCACATATTTTTTGACTTCTTGAGTCAATGCGGGTACAATCTTAAAAAGATCATCTACCACTCCATAGTCTGCCTTTTGAAAGATAGGAGCCTCAGGATCTTTATTTATGGCCACAATGATTTTAGAAGTTCCCATACCTGCTAAATGTTGAATTGCTCCAGATATACCACATGCAATATAAAGATTTGGAGAAACCACCTTTCCTGTTTGACCTACCTGATCAGTTTGGGGTCTCCAACCTGCATCAACAGCAGCACGAGATGCACCTACTGCTGCACCAATAACATCTGCCAGTTCTTCTAATATCTTAAAGTTCTCAGCATTTTTCATTCCTCTTCCACCAGAAACAATCTTATCAGCCTCTGTAAGATCAATTCTTCCACTTTCATCTTTGATGACCTCTACTATTTTGGCCTTAATCTCAGCATCATCTAAACTAAACTCGGCATCTAATACTTCTGCTGTTTTTGAACTATCAGGATCATTTATTGGCATGACATTAGGTCTTGCAGTTGCAATATTTGGCACACTGTTTTCAAAGGTCACTTTTGCATATGCCTTTCCAGTAAATATAGGCCTTACTGCTACCAATTTCCCATCTTCGATATCAAAAGCGGTACAATCTTGTGCTATTGCAACATCAAGACGTGCAGCTAATTTTGGAGCAAGATCCTTTCCCTGAGTAGATGCCCCCATTATTATAATATCAGGAGTATCTGATTTTACTAACTGAGACAGAACAGATACATATGCATCAGCAGTATAAAGATCTAGTCTGGAATCATCAGCCACAATAACTCTATCTGCACCATATTGTGCTAATTCAGCCGCTTTATCCTTTATCCCTGAACCCAAAACAACAGCTGTTAACTGTTGCCCTAATTTATCTGCTAATCTTTTCCCCTCACTAACTACTTCATATGTAATTTTTCTAAATTCTCCTTCTCTTTGTTCTGCTATTGCCCAAACTCCCGCCATATCTCCTCTCCTTTTTTTATTTTTTATATAACCTTTGCTTCTTCATGTAGCAGCTTTGCAAGCTCAGCTGCTTTTTGTTCAGGTGTTTCACCTTCTATTATTTTGCCAGCCTTCCTCTCAGGTGGAGGTGTTAATTCCAATACTTTTAACTTACGACCACTTTCACCTACCTGAGACGCATCTAAACCTAAATCAGCCAATGTCTTTGTATCCAAAGGCTTCTTCTTAGCCTTCATAATACCTGGAAGAGAAGCATATCTTGGTTCATTAAGACCCTTTTGAGCAGTGATAAGAACAGGAAGAGGTGCCTCAACTACTACTGTTTGCCCTTCAATTGGACGATGTACTTTCACTGACTTTTGATCATCAGAAATTTCTACTTTAATAGCTAATGAAATATGAGGAATACCAAGTAGTTCTGCCAAAGCAATATTTACCATGCCCATATCATCGTCAATTCCTCTTTGCCCTGTGAAAATAATATCATATTCCATATCCTTTATAACAGCAGCAAGAGCCTTTGCAACAGCAAGGGAATCACTTCCCTCTAAGGCATCATCACTTATCAAAACAGCCTTATCTGCTCCCATGGCAAGAGCTGTCCTCAAAGCTTCTGTAACCCTTTTTGGACCTAATCCTACTACGGTAACCTGGCCACCAAATTTTTCTTTTGTTTTAAGTGCCTCCTCAATACCATATTCATCGTAAGGATTAACTACCCATTTAATACCTTCTGTTACAATAGATTTGCCATCAGGAGCAATCCTGATCTGCGTTTCTGTATCAGGCACCTGTTTTACACATGCTATGATATTCATGTTCCCTCCTTTTAGATTTTTTGATTGTTATGCAAATACCATCGTAATCTGTCCTTGTCAAGGTATTTTAGAATTCTTTTTCACAAATTAGGTGCAAATATGTTCACTAAATAGAACCAGCTTACAAGCAAAATAGTACCCACTTATCATAAAATATTTTTATTAATACTAAATATTTTTTAATTATAAAAAAACCCTTTTAGTTGACCATTTTTATGGTAATAGGATAAGATACAAAAGTTAAGGGTATAAACGTGAAGCGATATGTACTATATTATAAAAATCATATTTTAAAGAATAAGGAAGAAGAGATAATCGAAGAAAAGCCCCTTTTTGTTCAAATAAATGGGCAAAAAAAGGTCCTTTTTAGAACTCCTGGTGATGATCTATCATTATTAGCAGGTATGTGTTTTACTGAAGGTTTTATTGCAAAAAAAGAGGATATTATATGTATAGATATTGTTGAAAATCATGCAAAAATGGATATAAAGATGTCTCCTTCAAAAAATTATATAAATGAAGAGGATTTTTATCAAATAGAACTAAAAAAAGCTACAAATATGGATGATATTGAGGTAACGATAAATGCGAAACAGTTATTAAGATGTATGGAAGTTATGGAATCGCAACAGATACTCAGAAAGAAAACAAAAGCAAGTCATGCAGCAATGATATTTTCATATAATTTAAGACCTATATATATGGCAGAGGATGTTGGTAGACATAATGCCTTAGATAAGGTAATAGGCAAAGCCTTATTAAAAAATCAACTAGACAAGGTATTTCTTGCAACTTTGTCTTCCAGAATAAGTTTTGAAATGGCAAAAAAAGCTGCAATGGCTGGAATAAAAATACTTATGGGAATATCAAGACCTACTTCTATGGCAATTAGATTAGGAGAAAAAGCTGGCATGTCTATTATCACATTAGCAAAAAATGGGGGTATAATAATTTTTTCCGGAAAAGAAAGGATACAATTATGAGTAAGAAAGAATTATTTAAATTAGATACTTTAAAAAGATATATCATTTACATATTGGGTAAAAGACCAGATGAATTTGGGCTTGTACCAGATAGATATGGATTTATAAAAATCAAAGAATTACTTCAGGCATTACACGAAGAAAAAGGATTTAGGTTTGTTAGAGGCAGTCATATAAATGAACTCATCATGTCGGACGAAAATGGTATTTTTGAAATAAAGGAAAACAAAATAAGAACAACACAAACAGAATGGAAATTTGATTTTGAAAGCTATGCTTTAGATCTACCAAAAATACTTTACACATGTATAAGAAGAAGAGCTCTATTTTCTGTTATGCAAAAAGGTATTGTGTCATCCTCTGATTCTTATATTATCTTATCCTCAAAAAAAGACATGGCATTGAGGCTTGGGAAAAGAAAAGATGGATCTCCTATCCTACTCGAAATAAAAATCTATGAAGCAATTAACAATGGAGTGCACTTTTTTAGGTTTGGAGATTTGTATCTAAGCAACTGGATCCCTAGCGACTGTATTATTGGCCCCCCTATTGATATAGAAAGATCAGAAAACAAGAAAAAGACAAAGAAAAAAAGAGATAACAAAGAGAAAGATAAGATAAAAGATGCTTTTTATGCTGGCACATTCTTAATGAAAGAACCAACAGATAAAAAAGGAAAAGGTAAAAAAAAGAAAAGTTGGAAAGAAGAAGCAAGAAAATCCAGAAAAAGAAAAGATATACACATACCTTAACATGAAGCAAAAGATATTATTTAGATATATATGGGGAGAAATATGGCCTATATTTTTAGTAAGTCTGGTTATTTCAGTCTTTATTGTAATTACTACCAGAATGATATCACTTATAGAAATGGTAGTAAGTCATGGTGCTAATTTATATCATATTATAAAGATATTGATATATCTTATTCCTGAAGTCTTGATCTTTTCTTTTCCGGCAGTCAGTCTCGTTTCAGTACTTATGGCATTTCTTAGATTATCTTCGGATAATGAGATAATAGCCCTTAAAGCATCTGGTATTAGCCTTTACCAAATTTTACCTCCAGTAATTTTATTTTCTTTCATTGCTTCTATTATATCCTTATTTATTGCCTTATCAATAGTCCCACGGGGAAACAAATGCTTAAGGCATATATTATTTCAAATCTTAAAAGCAAATGCAGATATAGGCATAAAAGAAAGGGTTTTTTGTCAGCCATTTAAA